>NZ_JBFAPG010000084.1:0-17029 GCF_040675595.1 Micromonospora sp. NPDC049580 | reverse complement strand
CCGAGGCGAGCGGGTGCGGGCGGAGTGCAGAAAAGATCAGCGCTGGAACTGCACGGGCCCCGAGTTGGCGGCCATCCGCTCCAGCCGGGCGACCCGGTCCTCCATCTTGGGGTGGGTGGAGAAGAGCGCGGCCACCGCGCCACCGGAGAACGGGTTGGCGATCATCAGGTGGGCGGTGCTGGTGAGCGTGCCCTGGGCGGGCAGCGGGCGTTGCCGGGCCACGGCGTCGATCTTGCGCAGGGCGCTGGCCAGGGCCAGCGGGTCCCGGCTCAGCTCGGCGCCCGACTGGTCGGCCTGGAACTCACGGCTGCGGCTGATCGCCAACTGGATCACCGTGGCCGCGATCGGGCCGAGGATCAGGGTCAGCAGCAGGACTGCCGGGTTGGGCGAATCCTCGTCGTCCCCACCGCCCAGCGGGATGAACCAGGCGATGTTGGCCAGGAAGGTGATGATGCCGGCCAGACCGGCCGCCACGCTGGAGATCAGGATGTCCCGGTTGTAGACGTGGGACAGCTCGTGCCCGATCACACCCCGCAGCTCCCGGTAATCCAGGATCTCGGTGATGCCCTGGGTCACGCAGACCGCCGCGTGCTGCGGGTTACGCCCGGTGGCGAACGCGTTGGGCTGAGCGGTCGGGCTGACGTACAGGCGCGGCATGGGCTGCCGGGCTTCGGTCGCGAGTTCGCGCACCATCCGGTACAGCTCGGGGAACTGCGCCTCGCTGACCGGTTGCGCCCGCATCGAGCGCAGCGCGAGCTTGTCGGAGTAGAAGTAGGAAATGCCGTTCATGACCAGTGAGATGAGGACGGCGATGACCAGGCCGCCACTGCCGCCGAACCAGTAGCCCACCGCGAGGATCAGGGCGGTGAGCAGACCGAGCAGCGCGGCGGTCTTCAGACGGTTGTGGTGCACGATCTCTCCTTCGGTGCACGGATCGCCGGGATCCGCTGACCGGTTCAACAACCCGGTACCCGTCAACCATCCGTCTCAACGCTGAGAACTCACTGAGATTGGGGTCGCAGGTCAGCGGGCGGCCAGATCCAGCACCAGCTGCGGGGCGAAGCCCAGCACCACGGCGGCCACCGTGGCCACCGCCAGCACCGCCGCCACCACACCCCCCAGCGGTACGGCCGGCGCCGCGGCACCCGATGTCGCCGTCGGCGCCCACAGCGCGGCCGTGACCCGCAGGTAGTACGCCAACCCGATCACCGCGTTCAACGCCACCACCAGCGCCAGCCAGGCCGCGCCGCCGTCCAGCAGCGACCGGACCACCGTCACCTTCGCGAACAGCCCGGCCAGGCCCGGCGGCAGCCCGGCCAGACCCACAAGCGCGAGACCGAGCGCCGCGCCCCGCCACGGGTGCCGGCGGGCCGCCCCGCGCAGGTCGTCAAGCGTGCCGCCGTCCGCACCCACCGGGCGCAGCGCGGTCACCCCGGCGAACGCGGCCAGCTCCAACACCACGAAGAAGACGGCGTACGCCACCGCGGCGGCGTACGCGGCGGACCGCGCCTCGCCCGTGCGGCCGGCGGCCAGCGCCAACGCACCCAGCGGGGCCAGGATGTAGCCGGCCTGCGCCACCGAGGACCAGGCGAGCAGCCGGACGGTACGCCGCTGGCGCAGCGCCACCAGGTTGCCGACGGTCATCGTGAGCACCGCCAGCAGGGCGAGCACCGGGCCGGTCTGGTCCGCCGGCAGCGCCCGCTGCACCACGGCCAGCAACGCGACGAGGCCACCCAGCTTCGACGCCGTCGACAGGTAGGCGGCCACCGGCAGCGGAGCGCCGTCGTAGGTGGCCGGCGCCCAGGCGTGGAACGGCACCGCCGCCACCTTGAAGGCCAGCCCGAGCAGCAGCAGCGCCACGGCGGCGGTGGTCAGCGGCAGGTCGCGCAGCTCCGACCGCTCGGCCAGCAGAGCACCGAGCCGGTCCAGGTGCAGTGCACCGGTCACCGCGTACAGCAGCGCGGCGCCGAGCAGGGTGATCGTGGTGGCCACCACGCTCACGACGAAGAACGTCACCGCCGCCTCGGCGCTGGCCAGGCTGCCCCGGCGCAGGCCGACCAGCACGTACAGCGGCAGGGTCAGCGTCTCCAGGGCCACGATCAGGGTGATCAGGTCGCCGGCCGCGCCGAGCACCACACCGCCGGTCATCGAGCAGGCGAGCAGGAAGGCGTACTCCCCCACCGGTGACCGCCCGGCCCGCAGCGCCGGCACCGACAGCCCGAGCACACCCAGGGTGAGCAGCGCCACCACCGCGGCGACCAGGGCCGCCCGCCCGCCGAAGACCCAGGAGCAGTCGGCGCCGACGCAGAACGTCCGCCGCTCGCCGCCCGCACCGACCACGGCGGCGCCGACGGCGGTACCGAGCGCGCCGAGCGCGGCCACCGCGACCGTGACCCGAGGCCGCGCCAGGACAAGATCGATGATCAGCACGAGTACGGCGGTGCCGGCCGCCAGGTACGCCGGCAGCAACGCCACGCTGTCCACGCTCTGCACGGCGCTCATTTGGGCCTGCCCTCGTTCGCGTCCACCCGCTGCGCCGCGCTCATCGGGAGACCACCCCGATCAAAGCGTCGACGGGCGCCTCGGCGACGCCGAGGACCAGCGCCGGGACCAGGCCGATGGCCAGCGCGAGCAGCACCAGCGGCGCCCACGCGGTCAGCTCCGCGCCGGCCAGCCCGGAGCCGACCCGGCCCACCGCGGGGCTCGGCCGGCCGTGGGTGACCTGGCGCAACAACCGCAGGAAGTACGCGGCCGTGAGCGCGCCACCGACCGCCGCCAGCACCCCGAGGGTGATCCACAGCGGGCCGCCCACCTGGATCGCCGCGACCACCGCGAACGCCTCCCCCCAGAAGCCGGCCAACCCGGGCAGGCCGAGCGACGCGATCGCCGCGAACGCCAGCAGACCCGCCAGCCGGGGCGCGGTCTCCCGCAGCCCGGACAGCTCGGCGAGCGCACCCGTGCCGGTACGGTCCTTCACGGCGCCCGCGAGGAAGAACAGCAGGCCGGTGATCACGCCGTGCGCGACGTTGCCGATCAGGGCCGCCTGGATGCCGGTGGCGGTCAGCGTGGCGACGCCCAGCAGGACGAAGCCCATGTGCCCCACGCTGGAATACGCGATGAGCCGCTTCACCTCAGCCTGGGCCAGGCAGACAAGCGAACCGACCAGGATCGCGGCGACCGCCAGCACGCCGAGCACCGGCGCGGCCCAGCGGGCGCCCTCCGGCGCCACCCCCACCGCCACCCGGATCAGCCCGTACGTGCCCATCTTGAGCAGTACGCCCGCCAGCACGACGCTGCCCACCGTCGGGGCCTGCGTGTGCGCGTCGGGCAGCCAGGAGTGCAGCGGCCAGAGTGGACTCTTCACCGCGAACGCGAGCGCGAGCAACGTGAACGCGGCCAGCTGGGTGCCCCGGGACAGCCCGCCCCCACCGGTCAACGCGACCACGTCGGCGGTGCCCGCCGCGGCGACCACGACGTACACGCCGACCAGCAGCAGCACCGACCCGAAGAGGGTGTAGAGCGCGAACTTGCGGGCCGCCCGCCGCCGGTCCGCGCCACCCCAGCCGGCGATGATCGCGTACATCGGCAGCAGGACGACCTCGAAGAAGAGGAAGAACAGCACCAGGTCCAGGGCGAGGAACGTGCCGAGGATGCCCACCTCGACCACCAGCAGCAGGGCCACCAACGCCCGGCCGCTGCCGCCGTCCGGCACCCGCCACACCGTGTACGCGCAGCAGAGCAGGGTGAGCAGCGCGGTCAGCACCACCAGCGGCCAGGAGATGCCGTCGACGCCGAGGTGGAAGCGCAGATCCAGGCCGGGCACCCAGGGCAGGTCCACCTGATGCCAGGGGCGCACCGCAGGCGTACCGGCCGACCAGGCGAACCACCCCCGCCCACCGAACACCAGCGGTACGGCGGCCAGCAGGGTCAGCGCCGCCGCGACCGTCCCGACGATCCGTGCGGCCCGGTCCCGTGGAGTCGCCGCCACCGCGACCGCGCCCACCGCCGGCACCACCAGCACGGCGACAAGCAGAACCTGCCCAAGCGTCATCGGATCGCCTCTGTTCGCGACTGCGGGGCTCGCAAACCCGGCTCACTCCTCGCGCTCACCGGATCGCTCCCAGCATGGCGGCGGCCAGGCCGATCAGCAGGGCGCCGGCCAGCACACCAGCGGCGGCCCGGGGCAACGCCGCCCGGTGCAGCGCGGCGAGCCCGGCGCCCAGGCCGGAGGCAGCCCGGCCGCTGCCCTCGACGGCCCCGTCGACCACCACCTCGTCGCCGCTGCGCGCGAGGCGGGCCAGCGCCCGAACGGGGCGTACGACAAGGGCGTGCTGGACGTCGTCGAGCCGGAACGCGCGGGCGAAGACCGACCGCAGCGGACCCAGCGCGGTCGCCGGGTCGGCGGCCCGGTCCCGCTGCCAGCGCACCCACACCCACCCCGCGCCGACCGCCAGCAGAGCCAGCGGCAGCAGCAGCGCCGGCCCGACGTGGACCAGGCCGTCCTCCGCACCGGCGACCGGCACGGTGGCGAACCGCAGCCGGTCGGCGAACGCGCCCACGAACCCGGCCAGGCCGAGCAGCGCGGCCGGCACGGCCAACAGCAGTACCGGCCACCGCAGCACCGCCGGAGGATCGTGCGGCGCGACCAGCGGCAGCCGGGGCTCGCCGAAGAAGGCCCGCAGCAGCAGCCGGCCCGCGTACCAGGCGGTGATCGCCACACCGAGCAACCCGGCCAGCCAGACCAGCCAACCCACCCACGACGGCGCCGGCCCGGTGCCCTCCAGCGCGGCCGACTCGGCGACCGTCAACACGCCGTCCTTGCTCCAGAAGCCGGCCAGCGGCGGCACACCGGCGAGGGCCCCGAGGCCGATCACGGTGCACCAGAACGTCACCGGCATGCTGCGGCGCAGACCACCCATCTCCGACATCAGCGTGGTGCCCACGGCGTGGATCACCGCGCCGGCGGCGAGGAACAGCAGCGCCTTGAACGCGGCGTGGGTGAGCAGGTGGAACAGCGCCGCCGACGGTGAGCCGACGGCCAGCGCGCCGGTCATGTAGCCGAGCTGCGACACGGTCGACCAGGCCAGCACCCGCTTGATGTCGTCCTGGGCGGTGGCGGCGAGCGCCCCGAGCAGCAGGGTGATCGCGCCGAGCACCCCGAGCACGGTCAACGTGACCGGAGCGGCCGTGAACAGCGGGTAGAGGCGGGTCACCGCGTACACCCCGGCGGCCACCATCGTCGCGGCGTGGATCAGCGCGGAGATCGGCGTCGGGCCGGCCATGGCGTCCGGCAGCCAGGTGTGCAGCGGGAACTGCGCGCTCTTGCCGGCCACCCCGGCCAGCAGCAACAGGCCGGCGGCGGTCAGCGTCACGCCGGAGTGGTCGTGCGCGAGCACGTCGGCGATCCGGAAGCTGCCCGTCGACACGCCGAGCAGCACGATGCCGAGCAGGAAGCCGACGTCACCGACCCGGGTCACCAGGAACGCCTTCATCGCGGCGGCCGGTGCGCCCGCGAGCCGGCGGTCGTGGGCGATGAGCAGGTACGAGCAGAGGCCCATCACCTCCCAGCCGACCAGCAGCATGATCAGGTCGCCGGAGACCACCACCAGCAGCATCGCACCGGTGAAGAGGCTGATCTGGGCGGCGTACGGCGGGTAGCGGTGGTCGACGTCGACGTCGTCGTGGGGGCCGCGCCGCAGATAGCCGATCGAGTAGACCTGCACGGCCAGGGCCACCGCGGTGACCGCGACGGCGACCAGCGCGGCGGCGCCGTCCAGGCGTACGCCGAGGGTCACCCTCAGCCCGCCGATGTCGACCCAGGTCGTCGACGTCTGGGTCGGACCGTCGACCGCCACCAGCAGGGCGACGGCCAACGCCAGCGCGCCGACCGCGCCGGCCACGCCGATCGTCACGGCGGCCGTCCGGGCCCGGTCACCCCCGGCCGCTCCGCCCGGGTGACGCGGGGCCGGCGGCAGCAGCAGACCGAGCAGGCCGGCGACCAGCGGTACGGCGGGCAGCACCGCCCCGAGCAGCCCGGTCACCGACCCGCCTCCGCGTTCTGGCCGACGGCCCGCGCGGGCACCGGCGGCTCGGTCAACGCCACGTCATCAACCGCCACGGTGGCCCGCAGGCGATAGAGCTGAAGGACGATCGCCAGCCCCACCCCGATCTCCGCGGCGGCGAGCACGATGACGAACAGCGCGAAGACCTGACCGGAGTGCGGCAGCGCCGCGCGGACGGTGGTGTCCGCTGTGACGAGGACGAGGTTCACCGCGTTGAGCATCAACTCGACCGCCATCAGCACCAGCACGGCGTTGCGTCGGCGCAGCACGCCGTACACGCCGAGGCCGAACAGCAACGCGGCGGTGACGTACGGGATGACGGGCCTCACCGGCGCCCCCCGGAGGCCATGCTCCTCGCCGGCGCCTCGGCGTCGTCGCGCCGGCCGATGTCGGGCCGGGACAGCACCACCGCGCCCACCAGGGCGGACAGCAGCAGGACGGAGAGCACCTCGAACGGCAGCACCCAGGACCGGAAGATCTGCTCGCCCAGCCGCTCGGCCGTGCCCGCGCCGGGCATCGTGACGGTGCTCCAGCGGTACGCGTCGACCAGCAGGACGCTCAGCCCCAGGCCGGCGCCGCCGCCGATCAGCGCGGCGGGCCAGCCGGGCCGGTCCAGATCGTCGGAGGCCCCGATCGGGGCCCGCGTCAGCATCACCGCAAACAACAGCAGCACCACCACCGCGCCCACATAGATCAGCACCTGCACCCAGGCGACCAGCTCGGCGCCGAGCACCAGATAGTCGCCGGCCAACGCGCCCAGGCAGACCACCAGGTAGAGCCCGGCCCGGACCAGGTGCTTCGTGGTCACCACCAGCACGCCGGCGCCCACCGCGACCGCGCCCAGGGCGAGCAGCAGCAGATCCGCGCCGGTCACCGGGCCGCCCTTCCGCCGGGTCGGGCCGCGCCTGGCCGCGTCACAACGCGTCCCGTCACGACGTGTGCCGTCAGGACCTGTGCCGTCAGGACCTGTGCCGTCACGACGCGGGCGGTCACGACGCGGGACCCGGGTCGGCGTCGGGACGTACCACCGGTGGGACCGAACGCGCGGCCTTGCGGGCCGCCGCGGTCTCCTCCTTGGCCGGCTCGCCGTTCGGGTCGTGCGCCGGCGGCGGTGGAACCGTGGCCATCCACTGACCGAGGTGGTCCTTGTCGTGCAGCAGGTCCTTGATGTCGTACTCGGCGTACTCGAATTCCGGAGACCAGTAGAGCGCGTCGAACGGGCAGACCTCGATGCAGATGCCGCAGTACATGCAGAGCGAGAAGTCGATGTCGAACTTGTCCAGCACGTTGCGCTGGCGGGGGCGGGCGGCGCCGGGCACCGCCACCTCCTCCTTGTGGGAGTCGATGTAGATGCACCAGTCCGGGCACTCGCGGGCGCAGAGCATGCAGACCGTGCAGTTCTCCTCCGACAGCGCGATCACTCCGCGCGAGCGCGGCGGCAGCTCGGGGGCGACGTCCGGGTACTGCTGCGTGGTCGAGCGGCTGGTCATCGTCTTGAGGGTGACCGCCAGCCCCTTGACCAGGCCCGCGCCGGGCAGGCCGCGCTCGGTGGCGCCGCCCGCCGGGTCGCCGTGCTCGCTGGGGTCGGTCATGTGGACCATCCTGCCCTGTGGCCCCGGCGCGCGCGACCACCACCCACAGGTCCACGGCGGTACGGTCGTCGCGGGGCGAACGACGCACCGGAAAGGACCCGCTCATGACCGCCGCGCTGCAGAGCGACTACCCGCCCGAGAGCGGATGGACGACTGACGATCTGGATGCGCTGCCCGAGGACGGCCGCCGCCGGGAACTGCTCGATGGAATGCTGCTGATGTCCCCCTCCCCCACCCGCACCCACCAGACCATCGCCGGCAGACTGATGGCCGCGCTCGACGAGGACTGCCCCGACGGCTACGACGTGACGCAGGCGGTCGAGGTGCGGATCAACCGCACCCGATCGTTCATCCCCGACGTGCTGATCACCACGGCCGCCGCGGCGGCGCGCGAGCCGTCGAGGTACGAGCCGCACGAGGTGGTCCTGGCCATCGAGATCGTCTCGCCGAACACCCGCTCGATCGACCGGGTGCTGAAGCCGGCGCTGTACGCCCAGGCCGACATCCCCTTCTACTGGCGGATCGAGACCGAGGGTGGCGGGTTGGAGGTCGTGACCTACCGGATCGACGCCGTGAACGAGGTCTACACCGAGACCGGGCGGTGGACGAAGTTCGTCGACACCGGCGAGCCGTTCCCGATCAACCTGTCGATCAGCCGGATCACGCCCCGGGTCCGCTGACGACGGTCGGCGGGAGCATCTCGACGCCGAGCTGTTGGAGGAGCTGGAACAGTTCGTTGCAGCTCCACACCTCGACGATCCGGCCGGCCGTGTCGAAGCGCAGGAACGTCGCCCCGGAGTAGCTGACCACCTGGCCGGTCGGCGGCACCGGCCCGAACTGCCCCAGCTGGGTGCCGGCCGCCCGCCAGTGCACAGCCACCCGCTCACCGGCGGCGACCACGTCGACGATCTTGTAACGCAGGTCCGGGAAGGCCGCTCGGCGCTCGCGGTGCCAGGCCAGCGTCGCCTCCGGCCCGGTGCCGCCCAGCCCGGGGCACTCCTCGGCGATCAACTCGTGGGCCGACTCCTCCCGGCGGGCGTTCCACACGTCGGCGATGAAGCGCCGGGCCGCCACCTCCACATCCGTCATGCCGGCAGGGTAGCCGGCCAGCTACCGGTGAGCGGGGGCCACAGGTGTTTGGCTCGCCCTTTGCTCTGCTTCAACGGACGCAACACTCTCGGCCATCGAATGTTGCCGTGAGTGAAGCAGAGCAAAGGGCGTGGGGGTGGTGGGGCCGTCCGCGGGCGAAGCTCGGCGTCTGGCCCGCAGGCCAGGTTCGCCGCGCCGCCCCGGCCCGCCGCGAATCGGCGAAGATGGGGTGGAGACGGCAACCGGACCGGGAGGTAGGAGCGACGTGGCGGAGACAGGCGGGAAGTACGTCGAGCCGGGTGGCGAGTTCACCCGGGACCAGCGGTACATCGCCACCCGGATCACCGCGGACGGGCGGGACGGCTACCCGGTCGAGCCGGGCCGGTACCGGCTGGTGGTCAGCCGAGCCTGCCCGTGGGCCAACCGCCTGATCATCGTGCGACGGCTGCTCGGCCTGGAGGACGCCATCTCGATGGCGGTGGCCGGCCCGACCCACGACGCTCGGAGCTGGACCTTCGACCTCGACCCGGGTGGGCGGGACCCGGTGCTCGGCATCGAGCGCCTCCAGGAGGCGTTCTTTGCGCGCTTCCCCGACTACGAGCGCGGCATCACCGTGCCGGCGATGGTGGACGTGCCGACCGGGCAGGTGGTGACCAACCACTACGCGCAGATGAGCCTGGACCTGTCCACCGAGTGGAGGGCGTACCACCGAGAGGGCGCCCCTCAGCTCTACCCCGAGCACCTGCGGGAGCAGATCGACGAGGTCAACAGTGTGGTGTTCCGCGACGTCAACAACGGCGTCTACCGGTGCGGCTTCGCGGGCAGCCAGGAGGCGTACGACAAGGCGTACCACCGCCTGTTCGACCGGCTGGACTGGTTGACCGAGCGGCTGACCGACCAGCGGTACCTGGTGGGCGACACCATCACCGAGGCCGACGTACGGCTGTTCACCACGCTGGTCCGCTTCGACCCGGTCTACCACGGCCACTTCAAGTGCAACCGGCAGAAGCTGAGCGAGATGCCGGTGCTGTGGGCGTACGCCCGGGACCTGTTCCAGACCCCCGGGTTCGGCGACACCATCGACTTCGACCACATCAAGCGGCACTACTACCAGGTGCACCGCGACATCAACCCGACCGGAATCGTGCCGCTCGGCCCCGACCTGTCCAACTGGGTCACCCCGCACGGCCGGGAAGCTCTGGGTGGCCGCCCCTTCGGCGACGGCACCCCACCCCCGCCCCCGGCCGAGCCCGTGGACCCGGCCCACACCCCGCTGCGCTGACCCACACCCCTCCCGGCGGGGGCGGGAGGGGGCGGGGTTAGAGGGCGACGCGGACCGCTGCGGTGAGGACCAACTGCGCCAGGGAGGCGGGCACGAGGACCAGCCAGCAGAGGCGTTGCAGCTGGTCCTCGCGCAGCCGGGGGTAGGACACCCGCAGCCAGATGATCACGAAGGCCACGGCGAAGACCTTGAGCAGGGTCCACAGCCAGCCCAGGTGCTCGTCGGCGAACGGGCCCTGCCAGCCACCGAGGAACAGCACCGTGGTCAGCGCGGCGATCACCACGATGCCGACGTACTCGGCGAGCAGGAAGAACGCGAACCGCAGCCCCGTGTACTCAGTCATGTAACCGAAGACCAGCTCCGAGTCGGCCACCGGCATGTCGAATGGCGGCCGGCGGATCTCGGCCAGCCCGGCGACGAAGAAGATGATCATCGCGGGCGCCTGCCAGAGCAGCCACCACGGCTGCCACGCCTCGACGATGCCGGACAGGCTCAGCGTGCCGGCCGCCATCGCCACCGAGGCGGCGGCCAGCACCAGCGGCAGCTCGTAACCGAGCAACTGGGCGGCCCCGCGCAGCCCGCCGAGCAGGCTGTACTTGTTGGCCGACGCCCACGCCGACATGAGCACCGCCACCACCCCGACGCCGACCACGGCCAGCACGAAGAACAGGCCGATGTCCAACGGTTGGCCGACCAGGTCGTTCGGGCCGAGCGGAATGACCAGCAGCACCAGCAGGTACGGCACCAGGGCCACCGCGGGCGCCAGCCGGAACACCGCCCGGTCCGCCTCGCGCGGGGTGATGTCCTCCTTCTGCACGAACTTGACGCCGTCCGCCACGAGTTGCGCCCAACCGTGGAAGCCACCCGCGTACATCGGGCCGAGGCGGCCCTGCATGTGCGCCATCACCTTGTGCTCGGCCTGGCCGACGAGCAGCGGCAGGGTGAGGAACGCGACGAGCACGCCGCCCACCCGGAGCACCAGCTCCACCCAGAGCGGCATCAGGCCGTACCCCCGTCGTGGTCGGTCCGGTCGTCGCGGCCCGGCGGGTCCGCGACCGCCTCGCCGCCCGACGCGGCCGGGCCTGCGCCGGACACCGGCTGGTCGGCCGGGCCTGCGCCGGACACCGGCTGATCGGCCGGGCCTGCGCCGGGCGCGGGCTGGGCGGCCGGTGCCGGGTCGTCGGCGGGGCCGGCGGCCCGGGGAGTACGCGCCGGACGGGTCGCCGGCGCCGGCCGTGCGGGTCGCTCGCCAGCTGGTCGGGCCGGGGTGCCGCCGCGTGGACCCTCCCCCACGCCACCCGCGCCGGCCGGAGTCGGCGTCGTTCCCCACTCGCCCGGAGCGGGCACGCCCGGCGGGCGGATCGGTCGACGGCCACCGCCGGCCTCCGACTCGCCCGGCTCCTTCGCGCCCGGCCAGGGCTTCGCCACCCGGGAGGCGAGCACGAACTCCTTGCGCAGCGGGTGGCCCTCGAACTCCGGGGGCAGCAGCAGCGGTCGCAGCTCCCCGTGGCCGTCGAAGTCGATGCCGAACATCTCGTGGGTCTCCCGCTCGTGCCAGGCGGCACCCGGGTAGACGTCGACCACCGAGGCCACCGAGGGCGCGTCGCGGGGCACCCGCGTGCGTAGCAGCACGCCGTGTCGCAACCGCGTCGACCAGAGGTGCGCGACCACGTCGAAGCCCTCGGCCAACTCGTCGACGGCGGAGAGCCAGTCGAAGAAGTCGCAGGCCAGCTCGCTGTCGTCGCGGGCCGCGCGGACGGCGGCCGACCAACTCGTCGGGGGTACGTCGACGGTGGCCCGGGCGAACCGCTGCCCGCCGGAGACCGACGGGGTCGCCTCGACCGGCGCGAGCAGCGCGACCAGCCGAGCGCCGACCTCTTCCTCAGTCATGCCGCTGATCCTAGGGCGTCGGCCGGGTGCCGACCCGGCCCGCGGTCCACGACCGATCCCCGGTGATCTGCCCGCTTTACTGGGCAGCGGGCCAGTCGGCGGGGAAAGATGAGGGCGTGCGCGCTGTCACTGTGAAACCCGGGGTCGCCAACTCGCTGAGCCTCGCCGAGGATCAGCCGGAGCCGGCGCCCGAGGAAGGCGCGGTCCTGGTCGAGGCACTGGCCGTGGGAATCTGCGGCACCGACCACGAGATCATCGCCGGGGAGTACGGCGAGGCGCCGCCGGGCGCGGACCGCCTGGTCATCGGGCACGAGTCGCTGGGCCGGGTGCTGGAGGACCCGAGCGGTGCCCTGCAACCCGGCGACCTGGTGGCCGGCATCGTCCGGCATCCCGACCCGGTGCCCTGTTCCAACTGCGCGGTCGGCGAGTGGGACATGTGCCGCAACGGTCAGTTCACCGAGCACGGGATCAAGGCGCTACCCGGGTTCGCCCGGGACCGCTGGCGGATCGAGCCCCAGTTCGCGGTCAAGCTGGATCCGGCGCTGGCCCAGGTCGGCGTGCTGTTGGAGCCGACCAGCGTGGTGGCCAAGGCGTGGGACCACATCGAGCGGATCGGCCACCGGGCCGAGTGGCAGCCGCACACGGTCCTGGTGACCGGCGCCGGGCCGATCGGGCTGCTGGCCGCGCTGCTCGGCACCCAGCGCGGGCTCACCGTCCACGTGTTGGACCGGGCCACCGACGGCCCCAAGCCGGAACTGGTCGCCGGGCTCGGCGCCACCTACCACGCGGTGCCGGTCAACGACCTGCCCTTCGAGCCGGACGTGGTGATCGAGTGCACCGGCGCGCCCACGGTCGTCCTCGACGTCATGTGCAAGGCGGCGCCGACCGGCATCGTCTGCCTGGCCGGGGTGTCCAGCGGCGGCCGGAGCATCGACTTCGACGCCGGGGCGCTCAACCGGGCGCTGGTGCTGGAGAACAACGTGGTGTTCGGCTCGGTGAACGCCAACCGGCGACACTGGACCATGGCCGCGCAGGCACTCACCCGCGCCGACCAGGTCTGGCTCTCCTCACTGATCACCCGACGGGTCCCGGTGAACAGGTACGCCGACGCGTACACCTCCGGGCCGGACGACATCAAGGTGGTGCTGGAGTTCGCCTCCTGACCGGCGGCCCGGTGACGTCAGATGCCTGGTAGCCGGCCGTTGCGGAACAGGTCCACGAAGAGCTGGTGATCCTGGCGGGCACGCACCCCGTACGCGTGCGCGAAGTCCACCAGGTGGGTGACGAAGCCCGACTCGTCGGTGTCCACGGCGGCGACGATCGCCTCCTCGGTGGAGTAGTCCACCAGGTCGTGACTGGACTCGTCATCGGCGACCGAGTGCATCCGGGCCACCGCCCGGCCAAGGTCGGCAAGCACCCCGGTCAGCTCGTCCGGCTCGTTGACGTCGGACCAGTCCAGGTCGGCCGCGTACGGGGAGACCTCGGCGACGAGCTGACCGGCGCCGTCCAGTTCGGTGAAGCCCAGCCACGGGTCGGCGTGCGCCTGCAACGCCCGCTGCGACTCGGCCGTCCGGTGACCCTGGTGCTGGAAGTAGCCGCGTACCGAGTCGTCGGTCGAGTAGCGGGCCACAGCCGGGACCTGCGCTTGCTTCATGTAGATCACGACGTCGTTCTCCAGCGCCTGCGTGTGCCCCTCCAGCAGCAGGTTGTACGACGGCAGGCCGGCCGAACCGATGCCGACGCCCTTGCGCAGCACCACGTCCTTGATCCGCGTCGCCACCGGGCGCAGCCGGGCCGAGGCGGCCGGCAGAGTGCCCAGGTACTCCTCGAAGGCGGCGAGAACCCGGTCCCGGGTCTTCCCGTCGACCTCGAAGACCCCGTCTCCGATGGAGAACCGCCGCTCGTAGTTGTCGACGGTGGTCTGCTCGGCGAGCAGGTCGACCCGCGTGTTGAGGCGGGCCTGCTGGAGCACCCGACGCAGCACCCCGTCGGCGTTCTCCAGGGTGATCGAGCCGATGGCGTCGTCTCCGCCTGCGGCGATCGCCCGCAGCTCGGTCAGGTAGGAGCGGGCGAAGCCGGCCACCAGTTCACCGATCACCGTGTCGGAGAGGGCCTTGCCGTAGCCGAGCAGCGCCACGCTGGCCGCGAGCCGGCGCAGGTCCCAGGTGAACGGCCCGACGTACGCCTCGTCGAAGTCGTTGACGTTGAACACCAACTGCCCGGAGGCGTTCATGTAGGTGCCGAAGTTCTCCGCGTGCAGGTCGCCGTGGATCCACACCCGGCCGGTCCGCTCGTCGAGGAAACGGTCGTCGGCGAAGTCGCCACGCTGGTCGGCGTAGAACAGCGCGGCGCTGCCCCGGTAGAAGGCAAACGGCGACGCGGCCATCTTGCGGAACTTGCGGCGGAAGGCCGCCGGGTCGATTGCCATCGACGCGCCGAACTCCTCGGTGAGCACGTCGATGATGTGGGCGGACCGCTGGTCCACGGAATTGCTCATGAGCGCAGGTTAACCGGGCCCGACCAGCCCCCACGTCGAGCAATCGAGCGGTCCCCTCCGCACGGCGGGCCGTTCGTCAGTGTGCGGCGGGTGGGCGGACCGGCGGGGCGGTGAGGGAGTCGACGGAGCGCGGGGCAGCGGCCTCGCGGGGCGGGGCGTCCAGCGGCGCGGCGAGCAGATCCCGCTGCGGCACTCCGCCGATGCCGGACTGTTCGGCGGCGATCTTCTCCTGCAGGCGCAGGATGCCGTGCAGCAGCGCCTCCGGGCGCGGCGGGCAGCCGGGCACGTAGACGTCGACGGGGATGAGCTGGTCGACGCCCTTGGTCACCGAGTACGAGTCCCAGTAGGGGCCGCCGCAGTTGGAGCACGCGCCGAACGAGATGACGTACTTCGGCTCGGGCATCTGGTCGTAGAGCCGCTTGATGGCCGGGGCCATCTTGTCGGTCACGGTGCCGGAGACCACCATGAGATCGGCCTGCCGGGGGCCGTGGGCGAACGGAATCACACCCAGCCGGATGAAGTCGTGCCGACCCATGCTGGTGGCGATGAACTCGATCGCGCAGCAGGCCAGGCCGAAGTTGAACACCCAGAGCGAGTAGCGGCGCCCCCAGTTCAGCACGAACCGGATCGGCTCACCGAGCACTGCCGGTAGCTGCACGGACGTCCCCTCTCCTCATCCCACAGTGAATCACAGCCGCTTGTCACGGACCGGACAGGCAACCCCACCGGTTCGACCGCAACCGGCGGGCGCGGCCGAGTGTGTGACCGGTGCTGGCGAACACGCCGCCTGCGCCCACCACGGGGAGGACGAGTGCTTGTGACGAGAGAAGTACGGGTGGGCGGACCGCCCCCCGACCCGCCGGGAAGCCCCATCCCCGCGACTGCCGAACTGGCCTTCGACGACTTCTACCACGCCCACTTCCGATCGCTGGTGGTGCAGCTCACGGCGTACACCGGTGATCGTGGGCAGGCGCAGGACCTGGTTCAGGAGGCCTTCTGCCGGGCGTACACCCACTGGGGCCGGCTCGCCCGGTACGACGATCCGCTGGCCTGGGTGCGCCGGGTCGCCTGGAACCTCGGCCACAACCGCTGGCGACGGTTGCGGACCGCGCAGGCCTGGCTGCTGCGGCAACGCGAGACACACGTCGCCGAGCCGAGCCCGGACCGGGTCGCCCTCGACACCGCGCTGGCCAAGCTGCCGCCGAAGCAGCGACGGGCTGTCGTGCTGCACTACCTCGCCGACCTGACGGTCGCCGAGATCGCCGCTCAGGAACGGGTCGCCGAGGGGACCGTCAAGTCCTGGCTGCACCGGGGACGGGCGGCCCTCGCGACGCACCTGCGCGACACCAACGAGGAGGTGCGAGATGTCTGAGCAGGAGATCCTCGGCCTCGCCGAAGAGTTCACCCACTACCGCCGTACCGTGCTGGCGGAGGTCGAGGTGCCCGGGCCCGCCGCCGTGCGGCGGACGGCAACCGGGCGCGGCCGTCGCCGGCTGGCCACCACCACCGCGACGGTGCTCGCGCTGTTCGGCGGGGCCGCCGTCGGGTACGCGGCGATGAGCGGCCCGGATCGCGAGCCGGGCCCGGTCGACCCCACGCCGACCATCTCCGCGTCGCCCACGCCGGGCGGCACGGCGAGCCCGACCCCCGGCCCGTCCGTCACGAGCGGCAGCCCGACCTCCACCGCCCCGAGCGGGAAGATCAGCCGGGCCCAACTGCTCGGCGCGGCGGTGACCCTGCCCGCGTGGCGAGCCGGGCGGGGATGCCCCACGTCGGGCGTCCGGCTCAGCGGTGACGACCGTGAGGGCGTCAACTGGCTGCTGGCGCTCGACCAGGGGGACGTCGACGGGGACGGCACGGTGGAGGCGGTGGCGCTGGTGCAGTGCGTGCTCGGCTCCGGCGGACCCATGCAGGTGGTCGCCTTCGACCGCGACCAGCAGGGCAAGATCGTCACACTGGGCCGGGTGGTCGCGACGGGCATCGACAAGCCGCAGTGGTTGTTCGCCCTCGACGTGGTGGACGACGGCACCGTGCGGGTGCAGGTCGGCGACATCGCGCCCGGTGGCGGCTGGCCCGGTGAGTGGTCACAGCGACAGTGGCGGGGCTACCGCTTCAAGGGTGGGTCCTTCGCACAGGTCTCCGGGCCGACGAGCTTCGGGCCGAACCCGCACGACGTCAACCTCGTCGTCAGCGCCACGAACCTCGTGCTGGCCGACGCGCCGGACGGCTCCCGGACCGGCACGATCACCGTACGCATCCGCAACGGGGGCGGCGGACCCGCCGCCTACGTGGCCCTGCGGCTCGGCCTACCGGCGGCGGTCCGCCCTGACGGGGACGGCTGGGCGGCCTGCCGCAACGACCCGGAGAAGACCCGGGATCCGCTGACCTGCGACCTGAACCAGCTCGGGGCCGGCAAGGAGGTCCGGCTCACGCTGGGCTTCCGGGTCGCCGCCGGCACCACGGTCGGCACGGGGAAGGCCGACGTGGACGGCCGCCCGATGGACGCGAGCTTCGACTTCGTGCAGGAGGTCTACGACCCGGACAACACGGTGGTGATCACCTACCGTTGAGCCGACCCGACCGGGACGGGACACGGCCGCGCTCGGTGAGGGCGGCC
>NZ_JBFAPG010000083.1:0-17047 GCF_040675595.1 Micromonospora sp. NPDC049580 | reverse complement strand
GGGGAGTCGGCGGGGTTAGAGGATGGGGGGTGGGGTGTAGGTTGCGGCTTCCGGGTGGGTTTCTACCACCTTGGTGATGCGGCGGGTTACCGCTTCCACCTGGGTCTTCGCCGCTCCGACGAAGGCGGTGCGGTCGGCGACCAGGGTGTCGATGTCGGCGCGGGACAGGCCCAGGCGGCCGTCGGCGGCCAGGCGGTCGAACAGGTCGTTCTCCGGGGCGCCCTTCTCGCGCATGGCCAGCGCCACGGCGACCGCGTGCTCCTTGATCACCTCGTGCGCGACCTCCCGGCCGACGCCACGCCGGACCGCCGCCACCAGGATCTTGGTGGTCGCCAGGAAGGGCAGGAACCGCTCCAACTCCCGGTTGATCACCGCCGGGTACGCGCCGAACTCGTCGAGCACGGTCAGAAAGGTCTGGAACAGCCCGTCGGCGGCGAAGAACGCGTCCGGCAGAGCCACCCGGCGGACCACCGAGCAGGACACGTCGCCCTCGTTCCACTGGTCACCGGCCAGCTCGCCGACCATCGACAGGTAACCCCGGATGATCACCGCGAAGCCGTTCACCCGCTCCGACGAACGGGTGTTCATCTTGTGCGGCATCGCGCTGGAGCCGACCTGACCCGGCTTGAAGCCCTCGGTCACCAGCTCCTGACCGACCATCAGCCGGATCGTGGTCGCCAGCGAGGACGGCGCGGCGGCGGTCTGCGCCAGCGCCGACAGCACGTCGAAGTCCAACGAGCGCGGGTAGACCTGCCCGACGCTGTCGAGCACCCGCGCGAAGCCCAGGTGCTCGGCGACCCGTCGCTCCAGCTCGGCGACCTTGTCGGCGTCACCGTCGAAGAGGTCGAGCTGGTCGGCGGCCGTGCCAACCGGCCCCTTGATGCCGCGCAGCGGGTAGCGGTCGATCAGGTCCTCCAGCCGCTCGTACGCGATCAGCAGCTCCTCCGCCGCCGACGCGAAGCGCTTGCCAAGCGTGGTGGCCTGCGCGGCCACGTTGTGCGAGCGGCCGGTCATGACCAGCTCGGAGTGCTCGTACGCCAGCCGGGCCAACCGGGCCAGGGTGGCCACCACCCGGTCGCGGATCAGCTCCAACGAGGCCCGCACCTGGAGCTGCTCGACGTTCTCGGTGAGATCCCGGGAGGTCATTCCCTTGTGCACATGCTCGTGCCCGGCGAGGGCGCTGAACTCCTCGATGCGGGCCTTGACGTCGTGCCGGGTGACCCGCTCCCGCTCCGCGATCGAGGCGAGGTCGACCTGGTCGAGCACCCGCTCGTACGCCTCGACCACGCCGTCCGGGACGGGCACGCCGAGGTCGCGCTGGGCACGGAGCACGGCAAGCCAGAGCCGCCGCTCCATCCGGACCTTCTCCTCGGGCGACCAGAGGGCGACCAACTCGGGTGAGGCGTACCGGTTGGCGAGCACGTTCGGGATCGTCGTCACGTACCTCATTCTCGCGTACGCGCCGGTCGCAGCCCCAGCCAACCCGGCCTACCGGCCGGTCGGCGGGACGGGTCGGGTCAGGTCACACCCGCGGGATGTCGTGCACGGCCGCACTCACGCGGCCTGGCCCTGCCGGCCCACGACGTTGCGATCCTCGCCCGGTCCGAAGACCGGGCGCAGCTTGGCGGATTTCTACTGACCGGGGCGGCGAGCCGATGTGCATTGCCTCGGTCAGGTCGCTTAGGGCTGCTTCGAAGCGACCGTCGGCAACGGCCAGCAGCCACGGGCTGGGCATTTCCCCTGGGCGGACGACCCCTCAGCATTCGCGGCCTCGGTGGAGCGATTCCTCCCCTTGGCCGGACGGCAGGCCACGCAGGTTACTCCGACCGGGTTTGGTGTCAGCTCGCGTACGCCTGCATTGAAGTGATCATGGCTTGGTCGTCGAAGGTCATGGTGTCGATGACCTCTCTGGTGGGGCCATCGGCTGGTGTGGCGCGGAAATGGAACGCGGCGTGGTGGTCGGCGATCGCCACCATGACGAGTTCCATTGTCCGTTGCTCGGTGAGCACGCCGGCAAAGTGCTGCTGGATGGCCGTTCGGCCGGTGACTGGGGATCCGCCAGCGGGGTCATGCAGACGGGCATCCGGTGTGTAGAGATCCGCCAGTGCGGTAGCGTCGGCGGCGCCGACGGCGGCGAGGTGTGCCTCGATGGTGGCCCTGATCTGCTCCTTGCTGGCCACGATCAACTGTCGCTTTCCGCCGAAGGACCCGGAGCCGAGGCAGGTCGCGCTTGCCGGTCGAGGACGACGCAGAGGACCCCGGTGTAGCCGGTCGTCGGATCTCCTTGCAGGTCCAGGATCATCTGCTCACCGCCGTCGGCGAAGATGCTGTCGGTGGCGTTGGTGGTGTCGCGCTGCGGCCGGCCCCGATAGGGCGGGCGACTGAAAACCTCGTCGGTGACCCTGTCGGGAAAGTAGAGCTGCGTGGTCACCGAGCGGTCGCCGAGGTTCGCGATGAGGTGGATGTGCACGGTACGGCTGGCGTACCAGCCCGGGTAGATCGTGTTGAACGCGCACATCCCGCGCTCGTCGGTGCGCTGGCTGCCCCGCAGGTACGTCTCACCGGCGGCGATCACGTCGTGCGGCACCGACTCCGAGGTGACCACCTGTCCCGGCCTCGCTTCGAATGGCTGGAAGCCGGAGTATCGGCCCACGTGGTCGGCCTGCCAGACTTCGACGAGGACGTCCGCGAGGGGGGTGGTGGCGTCCGCCGCCAATAGGCGTAGCCCAAGGCGCAGCGGGAGACCATCGCGGTCCTCGGTGATCTCCCGCCGCTCGGGATGCACAGCTCGGTGGTATGGGCCCTGCGTCTGCTCGACCAACAACCGGCAGGTGACTCCGGTCGAGGCCAGTAGTTCGACGAGGTCCTCCTCCACCGTGCCAGTATCGTCCGCCGTTCGTTGCGACGCCCGCGGTTTGCCGCCCGCTGCGACCGGACGACGTACAGGTTGATCGACAGGGACGCCTCAGCGCTCCAGGATCGCCGTCACGCCCTGGCCGCCGGCCGCGCAGATGGAGATCAGCCCGCGCCCGCTGCCCTTCTCGGCCAGCAGCTTGGCCAGCGTGGCCACGATCCGGCCGCCGGTGGCGGCGAACGGGTGCCCGGCGGCCAGGGACGAGCCGTTGACGTTGAGCCGGTCGGTGTCGATCGCGCCCAACGGGGCGTCCAGTCCCAGCCGGTCCTTGCAGAACTCCGGCGATTCCCAGGCGGCGAGGGTGGCCAGCACCTGCGAGGCGAACGCCTCGTGGATCTCGTAGTAGTCGAAGTCCTGCAACGTCAGCCCGGCGCGGGCCAGCATCCGCGGCACCGCGTACGCGGGGGCCATCAGCAGCCCTTCGTCGCCGTGCACGAAGTCCACGGCCGCCGTCTCCGACAGGCTGAACCAGGCCTGCACCGGCAGGTGGTGCGCGGCGGCCCACTCCTCGCTGGCCAGCAGCACCGTGGACGCGCCGTCGGTGAGCGGCGACGAGTTCCCGGCGGTCATGGTGGCGTGCTCGGCGTCCGGGCCACGGGTGCCGAAGACGGGTCGCAGCGCGCCGAGCTTCTCCAGACTGCTGTCCGGGCGGAGGTTCGCATCGCGGGTGAGCCCCAGGTAGGGCGTCATCAGATCGTCGAAGAAACCCCTGTCGTACGCGGCGGCGAGCCGCTGGTGCGAGCGCAGTGCCAGCTCGTCCTGCGAGCGCCGGTCGATCTGCCAGCGCAGCGCGGTGCGGGCGGCGTGGTCCCCCATGGACAGGCCGGTACGCGGCTCGGCGTTGCGCGGGATCTCCGGCTTGAACGGCTGGAGCGGGCGCAGCTTCGCGGCGACCTTCAGCCGCTGGCCGAGCGTCCGGGCGGAGTTGAGTTTGAGCAGCGTGCGCCGCATCTCCTCGTTGACCGCGAGCGGCGCGTCGGAGGTGGTGTCGACACCGCCGGCGATGCCGACGTCGAGCTGACCGAGGGCGATCTTGTTGGCGACGAGGATCGCCGCCTCCAGGCCGGTGCCGCAGGCCTGCTGGATGTCGTACGCGGGGGTGTGCGGGTCGAGCCGGGACCCCAGCACCACCTCGCGGGTGAGGTTGAAGTCGCGGGAGTGCTTGAGCACCGCGCCGGCCACCACCTCGCCGACCCGCTGCCCGGCCAGCCCGTAGCGGGCGATCAGACCGTCCAGTGCCGCGCCGAGCAGGTCCGCGTTGGACGCGTCCGCGTAGCGGGAGTTGGAACGGGCGAAGGGGATGCGGTTGCCCCCGATGACCGCGACCCGCCGGATGCTCTGCACGATCCGCCTCCTCGACAAGTGTTGCTCGAACCTTACTCGCCAGTAGGCTACGCCCATGACCGACAGGTACGCGAGCTTCGTCCAATCGGCCGCCGGCCGCGCGCTGGTCAAGCGCCTCGGGCTGCCCGACCCGCCGCGACTGCGCCGACACCACCCCGGCGACCCGCTGCTGCCCGGGCCGGTCCTGCTCGGCGCGGCCAGCGGCGGCCGGCTCGCCGAGCCGGTCACCACGATCCTGGCCGCCGCCGGGGTCGAGCTGCGCGACACCGGCACGGCCGGAGCGCAGGACCGCTTCGGCGCCCTGGTGTACGACGCCACCGGCATCACCGACTCGACCCAGCTGCGTCAGCTCTACGACTTCTTCCACCCGCAGGCCCGGGCCCTGCTGCCCAGTGGCCGGGTGATCGTGCTCGGCACCCCGCCCGACGAGTGCCCGACACCGCGTGCGGCGACCGCGCAGCGCGCCCTGGAAGGGCTGGTCCGCAGCATCGGCAAGGAGTTCGGTCGGGGCACCACCGCCCAGCTCGTCTATGTGACAGGCGACACGAGCGCCGCCGGCACCCGCACAAGCCTCGAATCGACCCTCCGCTTCCTCCTGTCCGGCCGGTCGGCGTACGTCTCCGGGCAGGTCATCCGGGTCGGCGCCGGCGCGGCGAGCGCCCCGGCCGACTGGGACCGGCCGCTGGACGGGCAGGTCGTGCTGGTCACCGGGGCTGCCCGGGGTATCGGCGCGGCCCTCGCCCGGGTCCTCGCCCGCGACGGCGCGCAGGTGGTCGCCCTGGACGTCCCGGCGGCCGGGGACGCCCTCGCCGCGGTGGCGAACGAGATCGGCGGTACGGCAGTCCAGCTCGACCTGACCGCGCCGGACGCGCCGACCCGCCTCGCCGACCACCTGGCCAGCCGGCACGGTCGGGTCGACGCGGTGGTGCACAACGCCGGCATCACCCGGGACAAGACGCTCGGCCGGATGGACGCCGACCGGTGGGACCAGGTCATCGACGTCAACCTGTCCAGTCAGGAGCGGATCAACGACGTGCTGCTGGAGCGGGAGCTGATCCCGGCCGGCGGGCGGATCATCGGCGTCTCCTCGATCGCCGGGATCGCCGGTAACCGGGGGCAGACCAACTACGCCACCAGCAAGGCCGGCGTGATCGGCGTGGTCGACTCGCTCGCCCCGGCCCTGCGCGACCGGGGAATCAGCGTGAACGCGGTGGCCCCCGGCTTCATCGAGACCCGGATGACCGCCCGCATCCCGTTGGTCGTCCGCGAGGCGGGCCGGCGGATGAACAGCCTGGCTCAGGGCGGGCTGCCGGTGGACGTGGCCGAGACGATCGGCTGGCTGGCCTGGCCGGCCAGCGGCGCGGTCAGCGGCAACGTCGTCCGGGTCTGCGGCCAGAGCCTGCTGGGGGCGTGATGGGCAAACGGAGAGAGCCGGACGACCTGTCGGTCCACGAGCTGATCGAGGGCCCGACCGAGATCCTGTCGCGCGAGACGCTGGACGCGATCCGCCGGCCGGAGGCCGTCGGCGCCGACCTGAGCATCGAGCAGACGCACGACTTGAGCGCGTCGGCGGCCGAGGTGACCAGTGACCTCAGCGGTGCCGGTGCGGCCGGCGCGGGCGGCCGGACGCGCGTCGAGCTGCCCCGGATGCCCGCGCCCGGCGCGCTGTACCGGCGGGCCGCGCTCGGCGCGCTGCCCGGACTCGGTGGGCGGCGCGGCGCCGACCTGCCGGCGGTCGAGTTCACCGTGGCCGGGGTACGGACCGACCGGGCGCACCTGGCCGACTACGACCGGGTCTGCGGGTTCCGGCTCACCGATCGGCTGCCCGCGACGTTCCCGCACATCCTGGGCTTTCCGCTGACCCTGCGACTGATGACCGCGCCGGGCTTTCCCATCCCGCTGACCGGCGTGGTGCACGTCGGCAACCGGATCACCGTGCACCGCCCGATCACCGCCGACGAGGCCCTCGACTTCACGACGTTCGCCGAGAACCTGCGTCCGCACGACCGGGGGCGGCAGGTGGACGTGGTGCTGGTCGGCTCGGTCGACGGCGAGGAGGTCTGGCGCGGCGTCTCGACGTACCTGGGCCGGGAGCGCACACCCGGCGGGCGCGATCGGGGCGAGCGTCCGACCGCGCCCACGGCCACGGCCCGCTGGCGGGTGGAACCCCGCGTCGGCACGGAGTACGCGCGGGTCTCCGGGGACCACAACCCGATCCACACCTCCCGGCTCGGGGCGCGGCTGTTCGGCTTCCGCCGGCCGATCGCGCACGGCATGTGGAGCAAGGCGCGCTGCCTCGCGGCGCTGGAGACCCGGCTGCCGGACGCCTGCACCGTCGAGGTGGCGTTCAAGCTGCCCGTACCGCTGCCGAGCACTGTGGACTTCACCCTCCTGCCGGACGGGGCATTCGCCCTGCACGACTCGCGCGGCCGACCGCACCTGGCGGGTCTCGTGCGCTGACGCGTCCCTGCCGATCCTGATTCGGGCTTGGCAGGGGCGTACTTCTGCGCTACGTTGTTCTCATAACGAGATGTTCTCAGGATGAGAGAGACCAGATGAACGAGCAGGACTTCCTGGCCGCGTACGACCCGCGGGCCTACCCGTCGGTCGCCGTGACCGTCGACGTGGTGGCGCTGACCATCCGCGACGGTGCCCTGCACCTGCTGCTGATCCGCCGCGGCGAGGCGCCCTTCGCGGGGCACTGGGCACTGCCCGGCGGCTTCGTCCGCCCCGACGAGGACCTGACCGCCGGCGCTCGACGGGAGCTGGCCGAGGAGACCAGGCTCGGCGGGGAGGGGCTCCGGCGCGTACACCTGGAGCAGTTGGGCAGCTATGGCGACCCCGACCGTGACCCGCGGATGCGCGTCGTCTCGATCGCCCACCTCGCGTTCGCCCCCGACCTGCCCGACCCGGCCGCCGGCACCGACGCCGACGAGGCGATCTGGCTGCCGGTGACCGCGCTGACCAGCCGGCAGCTCGCCTTCGACCACGGCCGCATCATCGACGACGCGCTGGAGCGGGCCCGGTCCAAGCTGGAGTACACCCCGCTGGCCACCCGCTTCCTGGCCGCCGAGTTCACGATCAGCGAGCTGCGCGCCGTCTACGAGACGGTCTGGGGGCACCCGCTGCACGCCGGCAACTTCCACCGCAAGGTGCTCTCCGTGCCGGGCTTCGTGGAGAGCACCGGCACCAGCACCGAGCGCGGCGGGGCCCGAGGTGGCCCGCGCGCACGGCTCTACCGGGCCGGCGACGCCCGCCTGCTGCACCCGGCGCTGCTGCGCCCCGCCCGCGAGGAGACGGTGCGGTGAGGGCCGCGGAGGCCGTCGGCCTGGTCGCGGCCGCCCGCACCGACGCCGATCTGTTCGGCGCCGACCAGCCGGCCCGCCGCTACCGCGAGCTGGTCGCGGCCCTGCACCCCGACCGCCTGCCGACCGATCCGGCGGTACGCGCCGAAGCCCTCGACGCGTTCATCCACGTCACCACCCGGTGGCAGGCCCGGCAGGTCACCGTCCTCGGCGACTACCGCCTCGGCACGCCGGCCCACTCGGGTGACCTGGCCGACCTCTACGACGTGGGCGACGACCGGCTGCTCAAACTCCCCCGACGGCCCACCGACAACGACCTGATGGCCCGCGAGGCGCACGCCCTGCGCACCATCGTCGAGCGCGGCGACCCGCGCTACCTGCCGTACGTGCCTCGGCTCGTCGACGAATTCCCGCACCGCGACGCCACCTCCGGTGCCGAACGGCGGATCACCGTGCTCGCCACCGCACCCGGCCTGCACGACCTCGACGAGGTGCGGCGCGCGTACCCCGACGGGTTGGACGCCCGGGACGTGGCCTGGATGTGGCGGCGGCTGCTGGTGGTGCTCGGCCTGGCCCACCGGGCGGGCGTGGTGCACGGCGCGGTCCTGCCGCGACACGTGCTGATCGAGCCGGACGCCCACGGCGTGGTGCTTGTCGACTGGTGCTTCTCCGCAGCCGTCGGCAGCACGATCCCGGCGCTAGTGCCGGGCCAGGAGGACTGGTATCCGGAGGAGGTCCCCGGCAAGCGGCCCTGCGGCCCGGGCACCGACATCGCGATGGCCAGCCGCTGCATGAGCTGGCTGATGGGGCCGCGCGCACCCCGCGAGCTGCACGCCTTCGCGCAGGGTTGCCGGCAGCGGCCCCTGGACGCCCGCCCCGACGACGCCTGGCGTCTGCTGCGCGAACTCGACCAGGTGCTGGACCGGCTCTACGGGCCACGCACCTTCCGACCGTTCACCCGCACCCCCTAGGGAGCTGTCATGGGCAGTGGAATCTGGTCCACGGACGTGTACGACGCCGCCGACCGCTACCGCCGGTCCACCGGCCGGAGCGCCTTCTCCTACAGCGACAGCGGGGCGCGCACCGTGCACCCCGCGCTCGACCCCCGCGACGCGAGCCGGGAGAGCCGGGACTCCGACGAGCACCCGCAGTCGACGCCCATCGCGGTGCTCTTCGACGTGACCGGCTCCATGCGCAGGGTGCCACGCGCCCTGCAGACCAAGCTGCCGCAGCTGCTCGGGCTGCTGCAACGGCAGGGGTACGCCAGCGATCCGCAGATCATGTTCGGCGCGATCGGCGACGCCACCTGCGACCGGGTGCCGTTGCAGGTGGGCCAGTTCGAGTCGGACAACCGGATGGACGACGACCTCGGCCGGATCGTCCTCGAAGGCGGTGGCGGCGGGCAGATGAGCGAGTCGTACGAGCTGGCCCTGTACTTCATGGCCCGGCACACCGTCACCGACAACTGGGAGAAGCGCGGCCGGCGCGGCTACCTGTTCATCATCGGCGACGAGCTGGCGTACCCGCAGGTGAAGGCTCGTGAGGTGGCCGGCCTGATCGGCGACGACCTGGCGCAGGACGTGCCGCTGCGGCAGGTCGTCGACGAGGTGACCCGCCGCTGGGACATCTACTATCTGCTCCCCGCCGGCAGCCACTACGCCGGGAACGCGAAGGTGCTCGACTTCTGGCGGGAGCTGCTCGGGCAGAACGCTGTCGTGCTCGATGACCTCGACGCCGTCTGCGAGACCATCGCGCTCACCATCGGCCTCGGCGAGCAGGCCATCGACCTGGACGAGGGCCTGCGCCACCTGGACCACGCCGGTTCCAGCGCCACCGGCACCGTCTCGAAGGCCCTGGCCCGCCTCGGCCGGGGGCGGCGGGCCGAGGTGTCGACGCTGCCGGCGTTCCGCGACACCACCGGCGGGGTGAGGAGGCTGTGAGGCACGTGGCGGTGGTCGACCTCGGCTTCGGCGACGCCGGCAAGGGCACGGTCGTGGACTGGCTCTGCGCCACCCGCCCGGTGCACACGGTGATCCGCTTCAACGGGGGCGCGCAGGCGGCGCACACCGTCGTGCTGCGCGACGGGCGGCACCACACGTTCGCGCAGTTCGGCGCGGGCACGTTCCATCCCGGCGTCGGTACGCACCTGTCCCGGCACGTGGTGGTGGACCCGCTGGCACTGGCCGCCGAGGCCGACCATCTCGCCACGATCGGGGTGCCCGACGCGCTCGACCGGCTGACCGTCGACGCCGACGCGCTGCTCGCCACCCCGTACCACCGGGCCGCCAACCGCGCCCGGGAGATCGCCCGGGGAGCCGACCGGCACGGCTCCTGCGGGCTGGGGGTGGGTGAGGCCGTCGCGTACGGCCTCGCCCACCCCGACGACGCGCCCCGCGTCGCCGACTGCCACCGCCCCGCGCTGCTGCGCCGCCGGCTGACCGCCCTGCGGGACCGGCTGACCGCCGAACTCGGCCCGTTGGACGCGCCACCGGTCGACGACTGCCTGCCCGCGTTCACCGGGTTCGCCGCACGGGTCGCGGTCGTCGACCGGAGCTGGCTCGCCCGGGCGCTGCGTGCCGGCACCTGCGTCTTCGAGGGCGCGCAGGGGGTGCTGCTCGACGAGTGGCACGGCTTCCACCCGTACACGACGTGGAGCACCACCACGTTCGCCAACGCCGACAGCCTGCTCGCCGAGGCCGGTCGGTCCGGCGACCTGATCCGGCTCGGGGTGCTGCGGACCGTCACCACCCGACACGGGCCCGGCCCGCTGGTGACCGAGGACCCGGCCCTGCCGCTGGCCGACCCGCACAACCCGACCAACCCCTGGCAGGGCCGGTTCCGGTTCGGCCACTTCGACGCGGTCGCCCACCGGTACGCCCTCGCCGCGGCCGGCGGAGTGGACGGCCTGGCGCTGACCCACCTCGACCTCGCCGGCCCCGAGCTGCGGATCTGCCGCCGCTACGACACCACCGACCGGCTCGACCCCGGCCCACCCGGCGACCTGGACCGACAAGCCGCGCTCACCGACCGGCTGCTGCGCTCCCGACCCTTGTACGACGACCCGCCGACGGACTGGAAGGAGGCGGTGGGCGCGGAGCTGGGCGCACCTGTGGTGCTCGCCTCGCACGGCCCCACCGCCGACGACAAGACCCCGCACGGCCCACTGCTCGCCCCACCCGCCCTGGTGCGCTCGGCCTGACGCCCGGGACCGAAGGGGGTGATCCGCCGACTCGGCCCACCGGGCGGCTCGCACCCGGCGAGCATGAGGGCATGGACGCCGCCCTCGACCTGCTCCGACAGCTGATCACCTCGCCGTGGGTGTACCTGCTGATCTTCGGGCTCACGGCGGTCGACGCGTTCTTTCCGGCCGTACCCGGCGAGGCGGCCGTCATCACCGCCGCCGTGCTCTCCACCGGCGGGAGCCCCAACCTGGCGGCGGTGATCGCCGTCGCCGCGGTGGGCGCCTGCGTCGGCGACCACATCTCCTACGCCATCGGGCGCGGTGGCGGCGCGAACCGGCTCGCCGGGTTTCCCGACGGGAGCCGACGGCGGGCCAGCTCCGAGTGGGCCCGCCGTGCGCTGAACCGGCGCGGCGGGCTGATCCTGACCACCTCCCGCTACCTGCCGGGCGGCCGGACCGCGGTCACCCTCACCATGGGCGCGGTGCGGTATCCCCGCCGGTCGTTCCTGCTCTACGACGTGATCGCGACGGTCACCTGGGCCGTGTACTGCGGACTGCTCGGCTACTTCGGTGGGCTGGCCTTCGCGCGCCACCCCGTCAAGGGCGTCCTCGCCGGAATCGGCCTCTCGGTGCTCGTCACGCTGGGTATCGAGGCCGTCCGCTGGCTGCGCCACCGGGCGCACCGCCGCGCCGCCGCCCGCAACTGGCCGGGCGGATCGACCTGACACCCGTCACAGCAGGTCGGCCGGCGGACGCCAGGTGACGCCGTGCAGCAGTTGGGCGGCGCCGAGCCAGGCCACGTTCATCATCCGGGTGGCCGTCTTCTCCGGGTCGGCGTCCGGGTGGTCCGCGAGCCAGTCGGCCAGTGACTCGGTCGCGCCGACCAGGGCGTACGCGACGACCTCCAGGTCGAGGGCGGCGATCTCGCGGCCCTCGGCGCGCAGCGCGTGGTCGAGCATCCCGGCGACCACCTCGACCAGGCGGGCCCGCATGGTGGCCAGCTCGCCGGCGAACGGCTGCTCGCCCCGGGCCTGCCGGTAGAGCACCGCCCAGCCGTCCCGGTGCGCGCCGACGAAGCCGAAGAACGCCCGCAGCCCATGCCAGAGCCGCTCGTCGGCCGGCAGGTCGGGGGCGGCGGCACCGGCGATGGCCTGCATCATCCGGGTGCCCTCCCGGTGCAGGCAGGCGACGAACAGCTCCTCCTTCGTCCCGAGGTAGGCGTACACCATGGGCTTGGAGATGCCGGCGTCCTCCGCGATCTCGTCCATGCTGGCGGCGTGAAAGCCACGCCGGGAGAAGACCTTCACGGCCGCGTCGAGCATCTGCTGCTCGCGGACGGCGCGGGGCAGGCGCTTGAAGGCGGGGACACTGGACACCTTGCGAGCATACCTACTCGTGCGTAGGGTTACGCACGAGTAGGTAAATCTTCCCGGAAGGCGCATCTCATGACTGACTTCGACCCGGCCACCTTCGCCAACGTCGGCCCCAAGGAGTTCGCCCAGCTGGTCAAGTCCACCCCGGACGACAAGATCGCCCAGGTGATGTCCGGTGACCTGCGCGGCAAGGTCCTCGGTGAGGTCTTCGGCCGGATGCCGTCGCTGTTCCGCGCGGACCGGGCCGGCTCCACCAACGCGGTCATCCACTGGATCATCACCGGTCGTCCCGACGGCGGCAGCGACACCTACGAGGTGGTCATCGCCGACGGCAAGTGCGAGGTGAACGAGACTCCGCAGCACGACCCGAAGCTGAGCCTGACCATGGGCCCGGTGGAGTTCCTGAAGATCGTCTCCGGCGGCGCCAACCCGGTGATGATGTTCATGACCGGCAAGCTGAAGGCGAAGGGCGACCTCGGCCTCGCCGCCAACATCGCCAACCTGTTCGACATCCCCAAGGCCTGACATGGCTGAGTTCTCGCTTGACCTGAACGAGGAACAGCGGGATCTACGCGACTGGGTGCACGGCTTCGCCGCCGAGGTCGTGCGCCCGGCCGCCGCCGAGTGGGACGAGCGCGAGGACACCCCGTGGCCGGTGATCCAGGAGGCCGCCAAGGTCGGCCTCTACGGCTTCGAGTTCCTCGCCACCTGCTGGGCAGACCCGACCGGACTCTCCCTGCCCATCGCCAGCGAGGAACTCTTCTGGGGTGACGCCGGCATCGGCCTGAGCATCTTCGGCACCTCGCTCGCCGTCGCCGCCATCTACGGCGCCGGCACCCCCGAACAGATGATCGAGTGGGTGCCGCAGTGCTTCGGCGACGTCGACTCCCCAGCCGTCGCCGCGTTCTGCACCAGCGAACCCGAGGCCGGCTCCGACGTCGGCGCGATGCGCACCCGGGCCGTCTACGACGAGGCCACCGACGAGTGGGTCCTGAACGGCCAGAAGGCGTACGCCACCAACGGCGGCATCGCCGGCGTGCACGTGGTCACCGCCTCGGTCGACCCCACGCTCGGCTCCCGGGGCCAGGCGGCGTTCGTCGTACCGCCCGGCACCCCCGGCCTGGCCGCGACCCGCAAGCTGCGCAAGCTCGGCCTGCGCGCGTCACACACCGCCGACGTCTTCCTCGACGGGGTACGCGTGCCCGGCCGCTGCCTGCTCGGCGGACGGGAGGCTCTGCTGGAACGCCTGGACCGCGCCCGCACCGGGCAACGGGCCAGCGGGCAGGCCGCGATGCGCACCTTCGAGCTGTCCCGACCCACGGTCGGCGCGCAGGCGCTCGGCGTGGCCCGGGCCGCCTACGAGTACGCCCTGGACTACGCGAAGGACCGGGTCCAGTTCGGACGGCCGATCATCGAGAACCAGGCGGTCGCGTTCGCGCTGGCCGACATGCGGATGGAGATCGACGCGGCTCGGCTGCTGGTCTGGCGGGCCTCCTGGATGGGCCGCAACAACCGCCCGTTCACCGCGGGCGAGGGCTCGATGTCCAAGCTCAAGGCCGGCGAGGTGGCGGTGTCGGTCACCGAGAAGGCGGTGCAGCTGCTCGGCGGGGCCGGCTTCCTGCGCGACCACCCCGTCGAACGCTGGTACCGCGACGCCAAGATCTACACCATTTTCGAGGGTACGTCCGAGATCCAGCGACTGGTGATCTCCCGGGCGATCTCCGGCATGCAGATCCGCTGAGCCTCCGGTCAGCCACCCCCTGGCCCGACTGCCGGTCGGGCCAGGGGCGGCGTCCTACCTATCCGTGCCGTCTTCGTCACCCCATGCCGACGCCGGCTGGGCCTGATGCCGCGTCGGGTGCATGATCAAGGAAGACGCCCTGCCGGATGGGAGTCCCACTGCCCGTCCGCGTACCACCCTCAAGGAGGTCTGCGGCATGGACCTGCCGTTCGTCGTCGCCACGCTGACCCGGCGCGGCCTGCTCACCCCGGGCCGCCCGATCCGGATCGCCTCACAGCTCAACGCGTTGCGCACCTGGGGGTGGAGTCTCGCCGGCGAACTGCGCCAGGCAGCCGCCCGAGACCCTGGTCGGCCGGCGATCATCGACGAGGACGGCGTCGAGCTGACCTACCAGGCGCTCCTCGACCGGGCCGAACGCATGGCCCGGTCGATGCGGTCCGGGCTCGGCGTACAGGCCGGCGACCGGATCGGCGTGCTGTGCCGCAACCACCACGGGCTGATCGAGACCATCGTCGCGGCGACCCTGCTCGGCGTCGACGCGGTCCTGGTCAACACCGGGCTCTCCGCCGCCCAACTGTCCACCGTCGCCGAGGAGCAGCGGCTGCGGCTGCTGGTGCACGACGACGAGTTCGCCGAACGGGTCCTCGGCCTCCCCGCCGAGCTGCCCCGCCTCGACGAACGCGCCCGCGAGGAGCTGGTGGCCGGAGCGCTGCCCGGCGAGCTGCACCCACCGGAGCGCGACGGCCGGATCATCGTGCTCACCTCGGGCACCACCGGCGCGCCCAAGGGCGCCCGCCGGCCCACACCCAGCGGTTTCGGGCCGCTCGTGTCCATCATCGACCGCATCCCGCTGCACGCCAAGGACCGGGTGCTGATCGCCGCCCCGATCTTCCACACCTGGGGATTCGCCGCCCTGCAGGTCTGCTTCGCGTTGCGGGCCACCATCGTGCTGCACCGCCGCTTCGACCCGGCCGCCACGATCGCCGCCCTGGTGGCACACCGCTGCGACGCCCTCTTCGCCGTACCCGTGATGCTCCAACGGCTGCTGGAGGTGCCCCCACCGGACCCGCGCCCCCCGCTCAAGGTCGTCGCGGTCAGCGGATCGGCTCTGCCGGGCGGGCTCGCCCCGAAGTTCATGGACGTGTACGGAGACGTCCTCTACAACCTCTACGGGTCCACCGAGGTCTCCTGGGCGTCCATCGCCGGTCCCCCGGACCTGCGCCAGGCACCCACCGCGGCCGGCCGGCCGCCGCACGGCACCCGCCTGGAAATTCTCGACGACGACGGTCAGCCGATACCCGAGGGTCGGGTCGGCCGTATCTTCGTCGGCAACGAGATGCTCTTCGAGGGCTACACCTCCGGTGCCAGCCGGGAGACCCGCGACGGCCTGCTCGACACCGGCGACCTCGGCCGGCTCAACGCCGACGGGCTGCTCTTCGTCGACGGCCGGGCCGACGACATGATCGTCTCCGGCGGCGAGAACGTGTTCCCGTCCGAGGTGGAGGACCTGCTCGCCCAACTACCGCAGGTACGCGAGGCCGCCGTGATCGGCGTACCCGACCCCGAGTACGGCCAGCGACTGGCCGCATTCCTCGCCCTGCACCCCGGCGAGACCCTCGACCCCGAGGCGGTCCGTGAGTACGTCCGGCACTACCTGGCCCGGTTCTCCGTACCCCGGGACGTGGTCTTCGTGAAGTACCTGCCCCGCAACGCCACCGGCAAGGTGCTCACCCGGGAACTACGCCGCTACTACGGCTGAGGCGGGACCCTCAGGTCGGGATCGTGATCCGGCCCTCGACCGCGGCGGTGGCGATGTCGGTGCGGTGCTGCGAGCCGGCCAGCTCCACCCCGTCCACCAGCGCGTACGCCGCATCCCGGGCGGCCGCCAGGTCGGGGCCGGTGGCCGTACCGCAGAGGACCCGGCCGCCGGCGGAGAGCAACGCGCCGTCGCTCGCCCGGCGGGCGGTGCCCGCGTGGATGATGCCCGGCCGGTCCGCGCCGGTGATCACGTCGCCGGTGCGCGGCGCGGCCGGGTAGCCCTGCGCGGCGAGCACCACGGTCACCGCCGCGCCGTCGCGCCAGCGCAGCGGCGGGTGCTCGGCCAGCGTTCCGGTGGCCGCCGCGTGCAACAGCCCACCCAGCGGGGTCTCCAGCAGGGCGAGCACGACCTGGGTCTCCGGGTCGCCGAAGCGCGCGTTGAACTCGATCACCCGAGGGCCGGTGGTCGTCATCGCGAGGCCCACGTAGAGCAGGCCCGCGAACGGCGTGCCCCGACGGCGCAACTCCGCCAGGGTGGGGTGGACCACGTCGCGCATGACGTCGTCGACCAGACCGGGCGGGGCCCAGGGCAGCGGCGCGTACGCGCCCATGCCGCCCGTGTTCGGGCCCGTGTCGCCGTCGCCGATCCGCTTGAAGTCCTGCGCGGGCAGCAGCGGCAGCGCCGCCTCGCCGTCGGTTACCACGAACAGGCTGACCTCCGGACCGTCGAGGAACTCCTCGACCACCACCCGGCCGCACTCCGCGGCGTGCGCCAACGCGGCGGACCGGTCGTCGGTCACCACCACGCCCTTGCCGGCGGCCAGACCGTCGTCCTTTACCACGTACGGGGCGCCGAACTCGTCCAGCGCCCGCGCGGTGGTCTCCTCGTCGGTGCAGACGTACGCCCGGGCGGTCGGCACACCGGCGGCGGTCATCACGTCCTTGGCGAACGCCTTGGAGCCCTCCAGTTGGGCGGCCTCGGCCGACGGGCCGAACACGGCGATGCCCTTGGCACGTACCGCGTCGGCGACACCGGCCACGAGCGGCGCCTCCGGCCCGATCACCACCAGGTCAGCGGCAGTCTCCACGGCGAGCGCGGCGACAGCGGCCGGATCGGAGGCGTTCACGGCCCGCACCTCGGCAACCGAGGCGATCCCCGGATTACCAGGCGCGGCAATCAGCGCCGAAACAGCCGGATCGCGTGCCAACCCGAGCGCGAGCGCATGCTCCCGCCCACCACCACCCACCAAAAGAACCCGCACAACCGAGCATCCTACTGTCCACCCCACCCACCGCCCCGCATCGCGCCGGTGATCAAGAGATTTGCGTCAAAATCTCGCGCGAATCTGACGCAAAGCTCTTGATCAACAGGGCGAAGGGGGCGGGGACGCCAGGCGGGGTCGGGGCCCGGGGGTGGGTGGGTGGGGTGGG
>NZ_JBFAPG010000082.1:0-17088 GCF_040675595.1 Micromonospora sp. NPDC049580 | reverse complement strand
CACGGCGTGGCTGCCGCGCAGCACCCGGGGCAGCACGGCCACCCGGTCCAGCGCGGCCCGGTTGGCGGCCAGGGTCACCTCGGCCGCGCTGCCGCCGGCGATGTAGTCCCACACGTCCGGGGCCAGCACCGCCCGCGCCCGCGGTCCGTAGTCGGCGAACGTCACCGCCGCCGGCACCCCGGTCGGCAGGTCGGCCAGTACCGGCTCAGCCACCCCGCACCCCCGCGTCGGCCGCAGCGGCGTCCGGGCCGGCGGCGGCTGCGCCGACACCTGAGCCGGCGGCGGCCGGGTCATCGTCAGCCTGGCCAATGGCCGGGTCGTCCCGCAGCGGCGGCAGCCCGAACCGTTCCCGCAGGAACGCGGCCGCGCGGTGCTGCGCCCGCTGGCCGTCGGTGAAGGCGCCGGGCATGGCGAAGAACCCGTGGATCATCTGCGGATAGTGGTCGAGGCGGGTGGGCACACCGCAGGCGCGCAGCCGCTGCGCGTAGCGCTGCCCCTCGGCGCACAGCGGGTCCAGCTCGGCGGTGACCACCAGCGCCGGAGGCAGGCCGGACAGGTCGTCGGCGAGCAGCGGCGACGCCAGCGGATCCCGGGAGTGCTCCGGGTCGGCCAGGTAGTGCGTCCGGTACCAGGCCACCGACCGGCGGTTGAACAACGCCGGGTCGTCGTCGACCGGGCCGGACGGCTCGGCGCTGACGTCGGTGTTCGGATAGACCAACAGCTGCGCGGCGAGCGGAGGCCCGTCCGTGCGGCAGAGCAGCGTCACCGCAGCCGCCAGGTTCCCGCCCGCGCTGTCCCCGCCCACCGCCAGCCGGGTCGGATCAACGCCGAACCGGTCGGCGTTCGCGGCGATCCACACGGTCGCGGCGTGGCAGTCGTGCACCGCGGCCGGAAAGGGGTGCTCAGGGGCCAGTCGGTAGCCGACGGTCACCACCTGGCATCCCGCCGCGTTGGCCAGTCGTCGGCAGATGCCGTCGGCGGTGTCCACGCTGCCGAGCGTCCACCCGCCGCCGAAGAAGTACAGCAGGGTGGGCAGCGGCCCCGGCCCGCCCGGCCGGTACACCCGGATCGGCAGGTCACCGCCCGGCCCGGGGATCCGCTCGTCGCGTACCTCGGCGACCTGCTCGACCGCGCCGCCGCCGGCGCGGATCGCGGCCAGGTCGGCGGCGCGCGCCTCGCCGAGGGTCTGCGTGTAGAGCGGCGGCGTGCCGGCGGCGACGCGGGCGGCGCGGTAGGCCGCCACCTCCGGGTGCAGGGCCATGCGGGTCTCCTATCCGCCGGTGCTGACCAGCAGCTTGTCGATGCCGCGCAGGAAGAGGCTGCCGCTGTACGTCGGGGTCTCGGTGACCGCGAGCCGGGGGAACCGGGCGAACAGGCGGGGCAGGGCGAGGCGTCCCTCCAACCGGGACACCGCTGCGCCGAGGCAGAAGTGCAGGCCCACACCGAAGGCCAGCGACGGCGGGCCGGGGCGGGTGGGGTCGAAGACGTCCGGGTCGGGAAACCGCGCCGGGTCCCGGTTGGCGGCCCCGATGATGATGAGCACGTTGTCGTCGCGGGTGACCGGCACGCCGGCCAGCACGGTGTCCTGCGGCGCGGCCCGGGCGAGGAAGTGCACCGGGCTCTGCAGGCGCAGCACCTCGTCGACGCAGCCCCGGGCGAGGTCGTCGTCGGTGGGCAGCGCGGTGACCGCCCCAGGGTGGGCCAGCAGCAGCGGCAGGCCGTTGCTGAACATGTAGACGGTGGTGACGAAGCTGGCGTTGAACAGGACGATCAGGTTGCTGATCAGCTCCTCCTCGGTCAGCTCCACCTCGCCCGAGCCGACGGCCTCGACCAGTGCGCTGATCAGATCCTCGCCGGGCGTGCGGCGGCGGTGGGCCAGCAACTCCCGGTAGAACGCCCGCAGCTCCTGCGCCGCCGTGTTCGCGGCGGCCAGCCGCTGCGGGGTCTTCCCGGCCACGTCCAGGAACTCGTCGATGCGCTCCACCCGGTCCCGGTACCAGGGCAGCTCCCCCGCCGGGATGCCGATGAACTCCGCCATCACCAGGGCGGGGATCGGGTACGCGAAGTCGGCCACGAAGTCGACGACGCCGCCACCGGCGTCGGCCATCCTGTCCAGCAGCTCGTCGACGACCCGCAGGATCACCGGCTCCAGCGCGCCGAGGCGGCGCGGCGTGAAGGTACGGGAGAAGACGTGCCGCATCCGGGTGTGATCGGGCGGGTTGATGAACATCATCGAGGTCTGGAAGGTGCGCAGGATCTCGTGCTCCTCCCAGCCCGGCGGCGGCTGCTTGGTCCACTGCGGATCGCGCAGCAGCCCGTCGATCAGGTCGTACCCGACCGCCACCGCCGCCACCGTGCGGTGCTCGGCGCGGGGCGGCACCGCGCTGACCGGCCCGAGCCGGTGCAGCTCGGCGTACCACGGGTACGGGTTCTGGCGGCCCTCTTCGCTGTAGAGGCCGGTGAGCAGGTCCTGCACCGTCACGACGTTCTCCTCCCCAGGATGTCGGCGCCCGGGGGCGGCGGGATCGGCCGCCGCCCCCGGGCCGGTGTCACAGGTTGAGCAGCCGCAACGGGACGGCGTCGGCCATTGCCTGGTTGCCGGCGTCGTTCGGGTGGATGTGGTCCCCCGAGTCGTACGCGGGCAGCAACTGGCTGGGCCGGGCCGGGTCACGCAGCACCCGGTCGAAGTCGAGCAGCCCGTCGAACTCCCGGCTGCCGCGCAGGTACGCGTTCACTGCCTGCCGGGTGGCCTCCTTCTCCGGCGTCCACACACCCGGGGCGCCGTGCCCCTCGTACGGGGTCAGCGTGGCCACCAGGCTGGTCAGCCCGCGCTGCTGGAGCTGCTGGTTGATCTGCCGGAGGGTGGCGATGATCGCCTCCGGCGGGTCGTTGGACATCCAGATGTCGTTGATGCCCAGGTGCGTGACGACCGTACGGACCCCGGTCTGGGGAAAGACGTCCTCGTTGAGGCGGGCCGCCGCGTTCGGGCCGAGCTGGAAGTAGCCGGGGTAGTCGCCGGCGCCCGGCTCGGTGCCCTCGTGGTTGAGGCGGTTGCCGGCCAGGCTCAGGTTGAGCACGCCCGGGGTGCGCCGATCCGGACGGTCGGCGAGCAGCCGGTCGGCGAGCAGGTCGGGCCAGCGCCGGTTGGCGTTGACCGTGCTGCCGTTGCCGTCGCCGATGGAGTCGCTGAGCACGACCAGCGCCCCCGGACTGCCCTTGCGCTGCACGTCGATGCCGGACAGGAAGAACCAGCAGCAGGTGGGTCGGATGGTGAACCCGCCGCCGTCGGCGGCCCCGGTCAGGTCGCCGGCGCCGATGAAGTTGGTCTGCTGGGACTGCCCGTGAAAGGTGGTCGGCCCGGTCGGCGTCGGGAAGTGCAGGGTGACCACCAGGTCGCTGTCGTCCGCGACGGTGAAGGTCAGGGGGTCGCTGAGCAGCTCGGCGCCCCGGTTCATGGTGGCCGAGGCGGCGCCGGTGAACGTCAGCGCGCGCAGCGAGGCCGGGTCGATGTCGGAGACGTCGTCGACGGTCGCGGTGTTCGGCCGGGCGACGGTGGCGCGGCCCACCCGGACCGCCTGCTCGCCGTAGAGGTTGCTCAGCCGTACGCGCAGGGCCGGGCCACCCACGGAGACGTGCACGACCATCCGGACGCTCTGGTTGTTCAGGCCGGTGTTGGTCAGGCCGACCGAGTTGCCCCGGGTGACCGCGGCGGCCCAACTGCCCGCCCACTCGCCCCGGTCCGGCCGGGCCGCGGCGGTCGGGGATCCGCCGGCGCTGGCGACGACGGCGGGTGTTGCCGTGACCAGCAGCGCCGCGGCCGCGGCGATGACATGCCATCTCTTCGGGGTCGACATTGAACCTCCATCGTGTGGCAGCCCAGGGCCGTCCGCTGACGGCTCCCGCCTGGACGATGGTCCAGAAACCTAGCCGCCGCCGATGACGGGCGTCAATCAACCTGATCGACGCGATCAAATGTCCACCGGGCCTGCCGGATCGCCCTTCGGCCCGGTCCCGCCGCGCCCTCGCCGGCCTAGGCTCGCAGGCGGCGGCGGTGCGGTCGCCGAACGCGCGCCCACCGCCCGCGACGTCACCGGGAGCTGCCCGGAGACCGCCGCTTCTCGGATGGGGGTTTGCCGGATGACTGACGGACCCGGGCACGCGACCTATGTGGACAGGGCACTGGATCTCTTCGCCGACTTCGGCGACCGGGAGGCGCTGGTCGGCGGTGGCCGCCGCTTCACGTACACCGAGGCCGCCGCGCTGGTGCGTGCGATGGCCGCGGCGCTGACCCGGCACGGCGTACGGCCCGGCTCGGCGGTGCTGGTGACCGTCGCGAACGCCGTGGAGGGGCCGCTGCTCCAACTCGCCCTGCACCTGACCGGCTGCCGGACGATGTGGGTCGCCCCGGTCACCGCCCGCCGGGAGGTCGACGAGTTCATCCGGCTGGCCCGCCCCGACGCCCTAGTCTACGACGCCCGCGACCCGGCCAGCCTGGGGCCGGAGCTGGCCGCCGCGCTGCCCGGCGTACCGGTGTGCTGCCTGGGCCCCGGCGGCGCCGGCCCGGACCTCACGGCCGACGCCGAACCGAACCCGGCGCTGGCGCTGCCGGCGGCCGTCCGCGCGCCGGAGTCGTTCCTGCAGACCAGCGGCACCACCGGCACCCCCAAGCTGGTGCACCACACCGAGAGCTTCTACGCCCAGATCCGCACCCTCGCGGCCGACTTCCGCGCCGCCGGGTTCCCCGTGCTGCGGCACCTGTCGCACTCGCCGATGTGGCTGGCCAGCGGGCAGATCACCACCCTGTTCAACCTGTTCACCGGCGGGGTGCTGTACCTGCGCGACGACTGGGACCCGGCGGCGTTCGTGGCCACCGTGCAACGGGAGCGGATCAACTCGACCTTCGTCACCCCGCCGATGCTCTACGAGCTGCTGGACCATCCGGCGCTGGTGGGCGCCGACTTCTCGGCCATGTTCATGTTCAACGTGGGCGCCGGGCCCGCCGCGCCCGCCCGGCTACGCCAGGCCATCGCGCGCTTCGGCCCGGTACTGCGCATCGTGTACGGCCTCAGCGAGGCCGTGGTCATCACCGCTCTGCCCGGACTGACCGACGATCCGGAGCACCCGGAGCGGCTGCGCTCCTGCGGGCGGCCCTACGGCGACGTGCGCATCGAGATCCGCGACGACGACGGCACGGTGCTGCCGCCGGGCCGCGACGGCGAGGTGTGGGTGCGTACGAAGCTGAGCTTCGCCGGCTACCACGGCCAGCCCGAGTTGACCGCGCAGACGCTCGTCGACGGGTGGGTCCGCACCCGCGACATTGGCCATCTCGACGGCGACGGCTTCCTCTATCTGGTCGACCGGGCGCACGACATGATCGTCACGCACCGGCGGAACTGGGCAATCTTCTGCCGCCCCATCGAGGACGTCCTGGCCGGGCACCCGCAGGTGCGGGCCGCCGCGGTGATCGGCGTGCCGGACGAGACGGTGGGCGAGGTGCCGTACGCGTACGTGGTGACCGCGCCCGGCGCGACGGTCACCGGGGCGGAGCTGATCGACCTGGTGACCGCCGAGCTCAACGAGATGTGGGCGCCGGCCGGGGTGGAGTTCGTCGACCGGTTGCCGGTGAACCGGTCGGTGAAGGTGGACAAGCGGGCGCTGCGCGCGCAGTACGCCGCGCGCCGGGCGGCGGCGGTCGGGACGTGACCCCCCGCCGGCAGCTGGTCGTCCTGGTCAGCGCGGACCTGGTCTCCAACCTGGGCACCCGCATCTCGGTGGTGACCATCCCCTGGCTGGTGCTGGTCACCACCGGCAGCCCGACCAAGATGGGTCTGGTCGCGTTCGCCGAGACGCTGCCGTACCTGCTGTCCAGTGCCCTGGGCACGCCCTGGGCGGACCGGATCGGCCTGCGCCGGACGTCGATCCTGTGCGACGCGGGCAGCGCGGTGGCCATGGTGGTCGTCGCGTTGACCCCGTGGCTGGGCTTCGCCCCCCTGGTGGCGCTGGTCGCGGTGGCCGGCGCGCTGCGGGGCATCGGGGACCGGGTCAAGCACGTCATGTTCCGGCCGGTCGCCGAGGCCGCCGGGGTGCCGCTGATCCGCCTGACCTCGGCGTACGACGGGTTGAGCCGGGTGGTGACGCTGTTCGGCGCCGCCGTGGGCGGCCTGTTGATCGCCGCCTTCGGGGTGAGCCAGGCGATCCTCATCGACGCGGTCAGCTTCGCGATCTGCGCCCTGCTGATCGGCCTCCTGGTCCGACCCCCGGCCGCCCCGGCGCAGCCCACCGCCCCGGTCGGCTACCTGCGCGCGCTGCGCGACGGGTTCGGCTACCTCGGTCGGGACCGGCCGCTGCTGGGCATGCTGGTCGTCGTCTCGGCGCTGAACATGGTCGCCAACGCCAGCGTGGCCGTCTACATCCCGTTCTGGGTCGCCCGAGAGCTGCACGGCCCCAGCGGGCTCGGCCTGGTGCTGGCGGCGTTCTCGGCGGGCGCGCTGCTGGGCAACGTGCTGTTCACCGCGCTCGGTCCCCGGCTGCCCGGCCGGCTGACGTTCCTGCTCGGGGCGACGGTCGCCGGCACGCCTCGACTGGTCGCCCTGGCGATCAGCGACGAGTTGCCGGTCGTGCTCGTGGTGACGTTCCTGTCCGGCATCGGCATCGCGGCGGTCAACCCGCTGCTCGGGGTGGCGCTCTACGAGCGGGTGCCGGCGGATCTGCAGACCCGGGTGCTCGGCATCGCCGGATCGCTGGCCTTCGTCGGCCTGCCGGTCGGCGCGTTGCTCGGCGGCTGGTCGGTGGACGCGCTCGGGCTCACCCCGGCGCTGCTGGCCATGGCCGTGGCGTGCCTGCTCGTCACCGCGTTCCCGCTGGTGGCGAGGGCGTCCAACCCGAAGGCGCCGACGCGGCCCACACCTGCCGCCACCGCCTGATGCCCTGCTGCCCAGCGGCTCGCAACCGTCTCGTGCGCCCCCTTTGCTCTGCTTACACCCACGCAACACTTTCGGGGCGTCGGTGTTGCGGCGGTTGAAGCAGAGCAAAGGAGGCAGTTGAGGTACGGCCAGGCCCGCACCTCCCGGACACCTGTCCCGAGCGCTGGCCCGGCCGGTTCCACTGTCGGCGCAAATCGGTTGCGGGCGGCCGGCGGAGCCCGCAGGCTCGGGCGGATGAGCGCACAGCCCGCACCCGACGTGCCGGACGTTGACGAGACGACGGCCCGGCGCATCGACGTGGGCCTGGTCCGCCGACTGGTCGCCGAGCAGTTCCCCCGGTGGGCCGAGCTGCCGGTACGCCCGGTCGAGGTCGGCGGCTGGGACAACCGGACCTTCCACCTGGGTACGGAGATGACCGTGCGGCTGCCCAGCGGGGAGGGCTACGCGTTGCAGGTCCCCAAGGAGCAGCGCTGGCTGCCGGTACTCGGCGGGCAGCTGCCGCTGGAGATCCCTACCCCGCTGGCCCACGGGCGACCCGGCGCCGGCTACCCGTACCCGTGGTCGGTCTACGGCTGGATCGACGGCCGGACCGCGCGACCCGAACGGATCGACGACCCGACCCGGTTCGCCACCGACCTCGCCGCCTTCCTGTGCGCCCTGCGCGCCGTCGACACCACCGACGCCCCGGCGGCCGGCCCGCACAGCGCCTGGCGCGGCGGTCCGCTGTCCACGTACGACCCGGAGACCCGGGCGGCGATCGAGACGCACCGCGACCGGCTGCCCGTCGACGTGGTCACCGACATCTGGCAGGCCGCTCTCGATGCCACCTGGTCCGGGCCGCCGGTCTGGTTCCACGGCGACGTCGCGGAGGGCAACCTGCTGGTTCGCGACGGTCGGCTCGCCGCCGTCATCGACTTCGGCTGCTGCGGTGTCGGCGACCCCGCCTGCGACACGGTGATCGCCTGGACCCTGCTGCGCGGCGCCGCCCGGGCGGCGTTCCTCGACGCGCTCGACGTCAACACGGCCACCTGGGCGCGCGGGCGCGGGTGGGCGCTGTGGAAGGCGCTCATCACGCTGGACGCCCCGGAGCCGGCCACGGCGGCCTGGGCCCGGCGGGTGCTCGACGAACTGCTCGCCGAGCACGCCGTGTGCCGCTGATCCCCTCCGCACCGGGCCGGGCCGGGGCGACTCGTCAGGGACCGGTTCGGATCGGGGTGGAGTGTTCGGTCCGGCAGCGCGGGCAGCGCAGTTTCGCCCCGGCGGCGGCGCTCGGCACGCGCAGTCGCTGCCCGCAGCCGCAGGTGAACTCCCGGGCCGAGCGCAGGTACTCGGCGCGGTCGCGGCGTGGCCAGCGGCCGTGGCAGCGGGCACACCACTTCGGCGGGTAGCTGTGATACCAGGCCAGCCCGAACGCTCCCCCGACCATCAGGCTGCCGGGAACCAGCAGGCCCAGCGGCGCGAGCAGGGCAGGCCACAGGGCGCCGACGCCGTCGGACAGCACCGCGCCGACCACGACCAGCACGACCACCGGCACGCCGAGCAGGGTGAACCCGAAGCCCCACGCGAAGGCCAGCAGCGACAGCAGGAACACCGCCCACATGCCGCCGGGCGCCCACCGCCGGACGCCGTACCCGCCGCAGCGTGGACAGTTCGGCGAGGCACGGTGCGGTACGGCCCGCAGCGCCTTCGGTGCGAGCCACTCGGTCAGTTTGCCGAGGATCGCCTCGACCAGCTTGCTCGCCAGGGCCTGCAGAAAGGCGCTGAGCATCGACACCTCCCTCCGACCGGCACGCCAGCCCAGGTCGGCTGGCCCCCGCCATCGTGGCGGACCCGTGCCAGCGCACCGCCCCACCGCGCCGACGCTGCGCCTCGATGACGCCGATCCGACAGGGTCAACGGACCTCGTCGTTCGTCGTCCGTTCTTCTGCTGGCCGCGCGGGCGTCGGCCGGGGCGGCTAGCGTCGGCCCGTCGCGGCCGCGTCGGAGCCCGTCGGGCCGGAGAACGGCCGACCCGGCCGCGCGTCGGCCCCGGGAGTACCGCTCTTTCCGCAGCCAGGAGGCCGCCGCGCATGACGTCGTCGTCACCCACCCACCGCCGCACCGCCGAGGTCACCGCCGTGCGGCGGATCGGCGACAGCGCGCCGCACAGCGCGTTCACCGACCTCGTCCGGTACGCCGGCATGTGGTTCTGCGCCTTCCGTGAGGCGCGGACGCACCTCTCCGGTGACGGCGTGATCCGGGTGCTGACCTCGGCGGAAGGTCGGGCGTGGAACTCCGCGGCGGTCATCCGGCAGGACGGCGTCGACCTGCGCGATCCGCGGTTCGTCGTCCGGCCCGACGGACGCCTGCAACTGTTCGCGGCGGCGGCGACCGGAGAGACGAGCAAGACGTTCGACACGGTGACCTGGCTCTCCGGGGACGGGCGCAGCTGGGGCGACCCGGTTTCCGTCGGCGAACCGGGCGTCTGGGTGTGGCGGGCCGCCTGGCACCACGACGCGATGTACGCCGTCGGCTACGCCACCCGGGGGCCACGGTTCGCCCGGCTCTACCGCAGCGTCGACGGCGTCGACCTGCGCCAGTGGGTGCCGACGCTGTTCGAGGGCGGCTACCCCAACGAGTCGGGTCTGGCCTTCGCCCCGGACGGCACCGCCCACTGCCTGCTGCGCCGCGACGGCGACAGCGCCACCGCGCAGCTCGGCCGGGCCCGACCGCCGTACCGGGAGTGGACCTGGACCGACCTGGGGGTGCAGGTGGGCGGGCCGGCGCTGCTCCGGCTGCCCGACGGACGGCTGCTGGCCGGCGTACGGCTGCTCGACGGCGACGTCCGCACCGCGATCTGCGCCGTCGACCCGGAGCGCGGCGCGCTGACCGAACTGGTCGCGTTGCCCTCCGGCGGCGACACCAGCTACCCGGGCCTGGTCTGGCACGACGATCTGCTCTGGGTCAGCTACTACTCCTCCCACGAGGGGCGTACGTGCGTCTACCTGGCCGAGGTCAGCCTGGCCGAGGAGGCGGCGGTCGGTTAGCGTGCCGGCATGCCATCGACGCTCGACGAAGCGACCGATCCGTACTGCCTTCGCCCCGGGGAGGCCGGCGAACTGCTGCGCGGGCACCCGTGGCGGCGGTTCGTGGCGATCGGCGACAGCGTGGTGGAGGGCATGTGCGAGCCGACGCCGGGCTACCCGGACGTGCAGTGGGTCGACCGGGTCGCCGCCGAGCTGGCCGCCGTCCGCCCCGAGCTGGCGTACCGGAATCTGGGTCGGCGCGGGCTGCGCGCGCACCAGGTGCGGGCCGCGCAGCTCGCCCCGGCGCTGGCCTTCGAGCCGGACCTGGCGCTGGTGGTCTGCGGCGGCAACGACGCCTTTCATCCGGCGTACGACGCGGACGCGGTGGACGCCGAGCTGACCGCGATGATCAGCGCGCTACGGGACACCGGCGCGGACGTGATCACGGTGGGCATGTTCGACGTGTCGCACAGCCCGGCCGTGCCCGAGCACGTGCGGGCCGGCCTCGGGGAACGGATGCGACGCCTCTCCGCGCACACGGCGCGGCTGGCCGAACGCCTGGGAACGGTCCACGTGCACCTCACGGACCACCCACTGACGGCCGACCCCACCCTCTACAGCACCGACGGCCGCCACGGCAGCGCCCGCAGCGACGCGGTAGCGACAGCCGAAACCCTCCGCGCCCTCCGACCGCGACGGTGATCATGAAGTTATTGCCGTCCCCCGCGGCGTGTCGGGGCAATAACTTCATGATCAACCGGTGGGGGCCGGGGTCAGGGTCGGTCGGACAGGAGGATTCCCGTCAGGAGGACTCCGTGGGCCAGGTTGAGGATTCCGTCGCCGCCGGGAAAACCGACCCTCGCCAGGCCGCCGGAGGCGCGGCGGCCGAACAGGTAGGGGGCCAGGGAGTACGGGACGTCGGCCGTCACCGTCTCGCCGGTCTCGATCTGCACGAAGTCCATCGGCACCCGGTCGGCCGGCAGATACCGCTGCAGGATGTTGCCGCCCCGGTCGACGGCCGCGCGCAGGCCGTCGGCCCAGTCCGTCGGGCTCAGCTCGGGGCCGATCAGCACACCGTGCCCGGCTGAGCCGTCCGCCGGTTTCGCCACCAGCTCGGCCTGCTCGGCGATCGCCCCGTCGAGCACCGCGACGGTCAACGGCACCGTGTACGGCACGTGCCGGCGGATCAGCGTCTGGTCGTCGGCGGGCAGGGCGTCCACGTCCTCCCACAGCCAGGCGAAGGTGGTCTTGTTGCCGAGCAGCCAGGCCGCCGCCGACACGAACATCGGCAGCGTGCCGGCGGCCAACGCGCCGGCCACCGCGTCCAGGCCGGCGGTCGGGGTGACCCGGTTGGGCACGAAGAGGCGGAACAGCGCGTCGACCGGCGCGCCGTCGACCACGAGCCGGTCGTCGGCGGCCAGGGTGGCGGTGGACAGGGGCGCGATGACCAGGTCGATGCCGAAGTCCCGGGCCCGTACGGCGAGCGGGCTGAGGATGCGGATGAACGTCTCCGGGTCGTCCAGGCCCGGATAGTCGGCGTCGAAGTCCATCAGCAGCGCCAGCCGGGCGCCGTCGGGCAACCCCAGCTCCTCGCGGATCGCCACGAAACGCTGGTCCAGCAGCGACGGCGCGGCGCGTACCGGCAGCTCGTCGAGGATGCCGTGCTCGGCGTAGAGCTGCGCGAACCGCTGGATGACGGTGTCGGCGTCGAATCCTCCCCCGAGGCTGCTGTCGATGTTGTACTCGACGAACTTCGGCACGCCCTCGGTGAAGATCACATCGGGCCGGTACGCGGCCAGCAGCGCCTCGGTCAGCGGCTCCGACTCGTCCAGCAGTCGGGTCTCCCCCGCCGGGACGCCGAGCAGCCGGCGCAGCTCACCGGCGGTGTCCACCCGCCGCCGGCAGGCGTTCAGGATGAGTTGGGCCAGCCGGTCGCAGACCTCGTTCAGCTCCCGCCAGGCGTCGGCGGTCAGGACCGGGGGGCGGGCCAGCCGCCACTCTTTGTTGTAGGTCGCCCGCCCGTGGAAGACGCGTTCCCAGGCGGCCGCGCCGCTGGCCACCATGGCCCGGCGGGCCGGCTCCGGCAGGTCGGTCCAGGCCCCGTCGGCCGACGGCCACGGGTAGTTCGGGTCGATCATGATGAGTCCTTCATGGTCAGGTGGATGGCGGTGGCGAGCTGCTCCCGGGACGGCTGCACGGCGCGGTCCAGGGCGGGGGCGAACGGCAGCACCGCGCCGTCCGGGCGGGTGACCCGGCGCGGCGGGGCGAGCAGCCGGACCCGCTCCACCACCGAGGCGATGATCTCGGCGGCCATGCCGCAGGAGCGGTTGGCGTCGTCGAGCACCACGAGACGCCCGGTGCGGGCCACCGACTCGGTCAACCCGTCGATGTCGAAGGGGTACAGGGTGCGCGGGTCGAACACCTCCACCGAGACCTGGTCGGCCACCTCCTCGGCGACCGCGAGCGCGTCGTGCACCAGGTGCCCGATCGCGACCACCGTCACGTCGTCGCCGAAGCGGTGGATGCGGCCCCGGCCCAGCGGCACCGGCTCCAGATCGGACACGTCGTCGCGCCTGTCCATCGCCCCGGCCGGGGCGAACACCACCACCGGGTCGTCGTGCCGGATCGCGCTGACCAGCAGCCCGTACGCGTCGGCCGGGGTGGCCGGCACGACGGTGACCACGCCGACGTGGGCGAAGAGGCTGTACGGGTGGTCGGAGTGCTGCCCCGCCCAGCCGGTACGCGACCCGGAGCCGGGCACCAGGTAGGTGACCGGCACCGCGCACTGCCCGCCGGTCATCAGCGGGAACTTGTGCGCGTGGTTGACGATCTGCTCGAAGACCAGGAACAGCAGCGACGGGATCTGGAACTCGATCACCGGCCGGAGCCCGGCCAGCGCCGCCCCGGTGGCGAAGCTGGTGAACGCCTGCTCGGACAGCGGGGTGTCGCGGACCCGGTCGACGCCGAACCGTTTGGCCAGCCCGGTGGTCACCAGCGACGCGCCGACCTGGATGTCCTCGCCGAGCAGGAACACCGCCTCGTCGCGGGCCAGCTCGTCGGCCAGCGCCCGGGTCAACGCCCGGCGGTACGACAGTCGGGGCACCTCAGCCACCTCCGGTGCGCACGGTCATTCAGCCACCTCCGGTGCGGGCGGTCAGGCCGCTGGCGTACAGGTACGCCAGCGCGTCGGCCGGGTCGGGATGCGGGCTGTCCAGGGCGAAGCGCACCGCCGCGTCGAGGGTCGCCTCGACCTCGGCGTCCACGGCCGCGCGCTCGGCGTCGGAGAGCCGTTCGCCCTGGATGCGCACCGGGTCGCGGGCCCTGCCCCGGCTCACCTCGTCGGGCGGGCGGTAGTCGAGGCGTACCGCGTGTTCGAAGGTGTGGTGGGCGTCGAAGCGGTAGGTCCGGGCCTCGATCAGCTCGGGGCCGCCGCCGGCGCGCATCCGGTCGACGGCGGCGGCCGACGCGTCGCGTACCGCCTCCGGGTCCTGGCCGTCGACCTCGACGGCCCGGATGCCGAAGGCGGCGGCGCGGCCGGCGATGCTGCCGGCCACCGCGCCGGCGACCGGCATGGTGGTGGCGTAGCCGTTGTTCTCGCAGACGAACAGCACCGGCACCCGCCACAGCGCGGCCAGGTTGAACGCCTCCAGCAGCATCCCCTCGTTGACCGCGCCGTCGCCGAAGAAGCTCACCCCGACGGTGTCGCGGCCCTGCCGTCGGCGGGCCCACACCGCGCCCGTGATGATTCCGCCGGAGGCGCCGACGATGGCGTTCGCGCCGAGCACGCCGATGCTGAGGTCGGCGGCGTGCATCGAGCCGCCCCGCCCGGCGTTGAGGCCGGTCAGCCGGCCGCACAGCTCGGCGAGCATCCGGGCCGGGTCGGCGCCGCGGGCCAGCACGTGCCCGTGCCCGCGGTGGGTGCCGGCGAGCACATCGTCGGCCCCGAGCGCGGCGCAGACGCCGGCAGCGATCCCCTCCTGACCGAGGTACGGGTGGATGCCGCCGACGATCTGCCCGCCGTGGACCAGCTCCACCGCACGCTGTTCGAACCGGCGGATCAGCCGGACCGTGCGGTAGAGCCGGACCGGGTCGGCGTCGGTCACGCCGGCCCCTTGACCGCTGCGAGGATGTCGTCCCAGAGCCGGGCGCGGGCGGCCAGGGCGGTGTTGACCGTGTCGGCGCACTCCTGCCACTTCGTGTCGTCGTCGCCGCACAGGTCGGCGAGCATCTGCATGGCCATCGGGGTGTGCTGCTCGCCGTCGACCTCGATGTGCCGTTCCAGGTAGTCGACGAAGGTGTGCAGCCGGTTGCTGCGCTCGTTGACCGCGACGACCTGCGTGAACATGTCCGGGATCAGGTCCTCCCGGCCGAACGCGAAGGCCGCCGCCTGACAGTGCACCGGGGTGGACTCGATGATGTGCCAGGTGGTCGCGGCGAACCGCGCGGACGCGGCCGGCGCCCCCGCCTCGGCGAGCGCGTCGGTCACCGGCCGGCCGGCGCGCAGCAGGTCGACGAGGGCGTTCACGGCGGTGGTGTCCGCGCCGGCCTCGGCCATTCCCCGCACGTACAGCTCGAAGTGACTGATGTAGCCCTCGCCCAGCTCGTCGCTCTCCTCCACCATGACGATGTCGTTGATGAGGCGGCGGCTGCCGGTCGGGCCGGTCGGAATCCAGGGGACGGTCACGCAGGTCAACTGCCGCTGCAACGACTTGAGCAGCGACATGAAGTCCCAGACCGCGAAGACGTGGTGCTCCATGAAGGTGACCAGCGCCTCGTGGGTGTCGAGGTTGGCGTAGAGCGGGTGCTTGACCACGGCGTCGCGTCGCTCGGTCACCGCCTGTTCCAGCCGTTCGATGCCCGGGTGCGTCCTACCCCAGTCGTACCGTGACATGTCAGCCTCCCTGCTGGGCGCGGTGGCGCCAGATGACCGGGCAGTAGTCGGGATCCGCGTAGTCCGGCCGCCCGTCGTGGGTGCGGCGGACCAGCACGTCGTGGTTGTACGCGGCGAGCGAGCCGTCGGAGAGCGGGTACGCCCGCCAGGCGTTGTCGCCGTCCTGCAGGTGCAGCGAGATCGCCTGTCGGGGGCGACCGCTGACGTTGGGGCCACTGCCGTGGTAGGTGCGGCAGTGGTGGAAGCTCACGTGTCCCTTGGGGATCACCATCGGGATCTTGCGGATCTCGGCGCCGTTGTGTGCGGCGTTCTCGGCCAGCATCTCCTCCAGCTGGCCGCGGTCGCGGTCGGCGAAGTGCCGCACGACTGTGTCGTCGGCGCCGATCTCGGACCACCGGTGCGAGCCGTCGACCATGGTGATGGTGCCCATCTCCTGGCCGCAGTCGTGGAAGGGGATGAACGCGGTGAGCATCTTCTCCGACGACGACGACGCCCAGTAGTGCTTGTCGAAGTGCCACGGCACGATGTTGCTCGGCTCGCCGGAGATCGGCGGCTTGTAGATCAGCGTGGACTGGAAGACGCGGATCTCGTCGGCCTCGGCGAGCCGGGCGGCGACCGCGCCGATCAGCGGTTTACGCAGGATCGCGCCGAGGCCGTCGTGCTCGTGGTGGACGTAGTCGTTGTGCCGCTGCACCGGCCCTTTCGCGGGCTCCCAGTAGGCAAGCTTCGGTGGACGCACCGGCAGCCGCCGGTCGCGTTCGCCGTCGTAGTAGCGCTGCGCGGCGGCGGCGAGCGCGTCCACCTCGTCGTCGGTGAACAGCTTCTTCGACAGGTACCAGCCGTGCTCGGCGTAGTGCCGCACGTCGTCGTCGGAGGGCAGCAGCGCCCTCTCCTGGGCGGTCAGCGTCGGTTCGTACTCGGTCGCGGTCATGCCCCCACCCCCTGTGGTGTCGCCGCCGCGGCGGCCAGTTCCCGCTCCTTGGCCTCGTACAGCGCCTTGATGTTGCCGCTGCCGAAGCCGCTCGCGCCCCGCCGCTCGATCAGCTCCAGGAACAGCGTGCGGCGCACGTGCATCGACTCGGCGAAGATCTGCAACAGCTGCCCGCCGTGATCGGAGTCGACCAGCACTCCCAGCTCGCGCAGTCGTTCCAGCGGGGCGTCCACCCGACCGACCCGCGCCTCCAGGGCGTCGTAGTAGCTGGCGGGGGTGCCGGCAAAGCGGACCCCGCGCCGGCCCAGCGACTCCACGGCGGCGACGATGTCGTCGGTACGCAGCCCCAGGTGCTGCACTCCCCCACCGGCGTGCTGGTCGAGGAACGCGTCGATCTGCCCCGGCCGGCGGGCCCGGTCGGGCTCCAGCAACACGACGGTGACCTGCCCGGACGGGCTCTGCACCACCTTGGAGTTCATCCCCTGCCCGTCGACCTCGATGTGCTCCTCGAAGATCTGCGCGAAGTCGAACAGCCCCTCGAAGTGCCGGACCGTCTCGTCCAGCTCGCCGGACGGCACGCAGACCGCCAGGTGGTCGACCTCGGCGAGGACCGGCTTTCCCTCCTCCGCCGTGAACGGCGTCGGCGTGATCACGCCGGGCAGGAAGTCGGCCCGGCTCCCCCGGCGCTGCACCAGGCGGTGCCGCACGTCGGCGAAGCCCGCCACCTCGGCGGTCACCACCTCGGCGTCCGCGCCGGTCAGCGTGGTCGGTGGCGTCACGCCGGTCGCGCCCCGGCCCACCAGCTCGGCGTACGCCTCGGCGACGTCGCCGACCTCGACCGCGACGACCGCGATGCCGTCGCCGTGGCGCTGCACGTACCGGGCCGCCGGATGCTCGGCGCTCAGCCCGGAGGTGAGCAGCAGGCGGATGTCGCCGTGGCAGAGCAGCAGTGAGCGCTGCCCGGCCAGGCCGGTCTCCGGGCCACCCTGGCCGCAGATCTGAAAACCGACGGCGGTGCTGAAGTAGAAGGCCGCCTGCCGGGCGTCACCTACGTAGAGTTCGATGTGGTCGATCCCACGGATGTCCATGTTTCAGTGCCCTTCCCCATGCTTCCCCCCGTGTTGCCGTCCGGACGCCCCCCGTCCGGGATGCCGCGTCGCTCACCTCCTCGGCTCGGCGACCCGCGCGAGCAGCAGGCTCACGTTCTGGCCGCCGAACCCGAACGAGTTGGTCAGCGCGTACTCCGGGTCGGCCTTGCGGGGCGTGCCACGGATGTGGTCCGCCGGGCAAGCCGGGTCCGGGTCGTCGAGGTGGTACGTCGGTGGCAGCAGCCCCCGA
>NZ_JBFAPG010000081.1:0-17230 GCF_040675595.1 Micromonospora sp. NPDC049580 | reverse complement strand
CGCCCGGCTCGCCGGCGGCCGGCTCCTCGACCAGGCCGGCCAGCTCCGCCGGCAGCGGCGCCCCCGCCGGCGCGGACCCGGCCGATGAGTTGCGCGCCGCCGGGGCGGGATTCGTGTGGCCGTGGCGGGTGCCCTACTTCTACTGCCAGTACTCACAGCGGATGCAGCACTCCGGGTACGTCCGGCTGCTGGAGGAGGTGGTGGACCGCTACCTCGCCGACCGGGGTGTGTCGGTGGGCCGGATGCTGCGCGAGCGGGGCTGGATCCCGGTGGTCTCCCGCGCCCGCATCGAGGTGCTCGGCGACGCCCACCTCGACGAGCCCGTGTGGGTCAGCTTCACCGTCACCGACGTGCTCAAGGACGTCACGTACGACGCGCGGATGGACTGCCACGTCGTCCGCGACGGTCGCCTGGTCCGGGTGGCGACGGCCAGCATCCTGCACGGGTACGCGGTCAGCCGCGGCCCGGAGGCGGGCCGGCTCGCCACCCTCGACGGGGACACCGTGGCGGCGTTGACCGGTGGGCGGCGGTGATGGCCACCAAGCAGCCCCGCCTGTACTTCTCCTTCCGCAGCCCGTACAGCTGGCTGGCCGTGGAGCGGCTGACCCGGGCGCTGGGCCGGCCGCAGGAGGTGCTGGAGTTCATCCCCTACTGGGACCCGGACGCGCGGACCGAGGAGGCGCTGACCGCCCGTGGCGGCGCCTTCCACTACGTGCAGATGAGCAAGCCGAAGCACCTGTACCTGCTCCAGGACGCCAAGCGGCAGGCCCAGCGGCTGGGCCTGTCGATGCGCTGGCCGATCGACATCGACCCGTGGTGGGAGGTCCCGCACCTGGGCTGGCTGGCCGCCCGGGAACAGGGCGCGGGGGAGGCGTTCTACCGGGAGGTGATCGCCGCCCGCTGGCAGCGGGGCGAGAACGTGTGCACCCCCGAGGTGATCGCCGAGGTCGCCGAGCGGGCCGGGGTGGACCCGGCGGTGGTGCTCGGCGCGGTGGAGGACGAGACCGTCCGGGCGGCCGGGGCGCAGTGCCTGCTGCGGGCGTACGAGGAGGACATCTTCGGCATCCCCTACCTGCGGCTGGGTCCACACCGGTTCTGGGGCGTGGACCGGGTCGACGACTTCCTCGCCGCGTACGCCGAGCGGACCGGCACGCCGGTCGCGCCCCCCGCGGTGCCGGCGGGCGTGGGCGGGTACGACACCGACACCGGAGGCGGCTGTGGCTGAGCGACGAGACCCGGAACAGGAACGCGTCCACCGCCGCCGGCAGTTGGTCCTCACGCTGCGCGCGTTCGCCCTCGCGGGGTTCGACGAGGGCGCTGGCGGCCACGTCACCGCCCGGGACCCGATCGAGCCGGACACCTTCTGGATCAACCCGTTCGGCCGGCACTTCGCCCATGTGCGCGACGACGACCTGCTGCGCGTCGACCACACCGGCGACGTGGTCGACGGCTCCGGCCGGATCAACCCCGCCGGGTACGCCATCCACTCGGCCATCCACAAGGCCCGCCCGGACGTGGTGGCCGCCGCGCACACCCACTCGATCCACGGTCGGGCGTTCTCGGCGCTCGGCCGGCCGCTCGCGCCGATCACCCAGGACGCGTGCGCCTTCTTCGAGGACCACGAGGTCCACGACGAGTACGGCGGCGTCGTCCTCGACGGCGCGGAGGGTGACCGCATCGCGGCGACGCTGGGCACCGGCAAGGCCGTCGTCCTGCGCAACCACGGGCTGCTCACCGTCGGCGGCTCGGTGGCCGAGGCGGCCTGGTGGTTCCTGGCGATGGACCGCTGCTGCCAGGTGCAGCTGCTCGCCCAGGCGGCCGGCGAGCTGGTGGTGATCCCCGCCGACGCGGCTCGGGCCGCGCGGGCGGACATCGGCACCGCGCAGATCGCCCGACTGAACTTCCGGCCGGTCGCGGAGCACGTCCTGGCTGTCAGCCCCGACCTCACGCACGGCACCACGCCCAGACAGGAGTGACGAGTGGCCGAGCTGCTGAAGACCATGGTCCGGGACCGGGCCGGCGACGTCGCGCTGACCGACGAGCGGACCACCCGGACGTGGGCGGAGCTGGACCGGTCGGTGGACCGGTGGATCGGCGTGCTGCGCGGGGCCGGCCTGGACGTCGGTGACCGGGTGGCGTTCGTGCTCGGCAACCGGCACGAGACGTTCGAGGCGCTGCTCGCCTGCGTGCACGCGGGTCTGGTGGCGGTGCCCGTCAACTGGCACCTCACCGCGCCGGAGATCGCCCACATCCTGACCGACTGCGGCGCGCGGGCGGTGCTCACCGAGGCGGCGTACGCGCCGACGGTGCGCGACGCGGTGGCGCGTACGCCGGGCGGCCCCGACCTGCTGGTGACTGTCGACGGCGGGGACGGGTTCACGGCGGTGGACGACCTGCCGGCGGGCCCGGGCGTCCCGGCGCTCTCCGGCGGCGTGCTGCTCTACACCTCGGGCACCAGCGGACGCCCCAAGGGAGTGGTCAACCCGCTGCTCAAGGTGGGCGCCCCGATCGACCGGGTGGCCGCCACCACCGAGGCGCTCGGCGGCGGCCTGGGCATTCCGACGCAGGGGCAGGCGCTGCTGGTCGGCCCCTGGTACCACTCGGCGCAGTTGTTCTTCGCCCAGTTTCCGCTGCTGCGCGGCTGTGGGCTGGTGCTGCGCCGCGGGTTCGACCCGGTCGAGGTGCTGCGCGTGATCGACGACGAGAAGATCACCATCAGCCATCTGGTGCCGACCCAGTTCATCCGTCTGCTGCGGGTCGACGCGGGGACCCGGGCGGCGTTCTCCGGCGCCAGCCTCGCCCGGATCTGGCACGGTGGCGGCCCCTGCCCGCCGGAGACCAAGCGGGCGATGATCGAGTGGTGGGGGCCGGTGTTCGTGGAGTACTACGCCGCGACCGAGGCCGGCATCGTCACCCTGGCCGACTCGCACACCTGGCTGGCCCGGCCGGGCACGGTGGGCCGGCCGGCGCCGCCGACCGAGGTGGTGGTGGTCGACGACGAGGGCCGGCCGGTGCCCGCCGGGCAGGAGGGCCGGGTGGCCGTGCGGCGGCCCCCGGGCCGGGGGTTCCACTACCACAACGCTCCGGAGCAGACCGAGCAGGCGCACGTCGCCCCGCACACCTTCACCGTCGGCGACCTGGGCCACCTGGACGCCGACGGCTACCTGTTCCTCACCGGCCGCTCGGCGGAGCTGATCGTCACCGGCGGCGTGAACGTCTATCCCGCCGAGGTGGAGGCGGTGCTGTCGACGCACCCCGCCGTGCAGGACAGCGTGGTCATCGGTGTGCCGGACGACGAGTTCGGCGAGCAGGTCCGGGCGGTGGTGCAGCTCGACCCGGCGTGGCCGGTCCAGGGCGTCGAGCAGGCCCTCGACGCGCACTGCCGGACCAGCCTGGCCGGCTTCAAGGTGCCGCGCTCGTACGAGGTGGTCGACCGGATCCCGCGCGAGCCCACCGGCAAGGTGCCCCGCCGGGCGTTGCGGGACCGCTACCGGCGGGCCACGGTGTCGCCGGGCCTGCTCGCGGACCCGGCGACCTTCCTGACCGGCGTGCCGCACGACGAGTTCGCCCGCCGCCGACGGGAGGCGCCGGTGGCCTGGGTCGAGGAGGTCGAGCTGACCCGCACCGACCAGGACCGGTCGGTGCGGTCCCGGGGGCCGGGTTTCTGGGCCGTCACCCGCCACGCCGCGGTGTCCGCGGTGTCCCGTGACCCGGCGACGTTCTCGTCGGCGGCCGGCGGGGCGTTCCTCGCCGACCCCCGGACCCCGGAGGATCTCGACCGCAACCGGCAGCTTCTGATCAACATGGACGCGCCGGAGCACGCCTGGGTGCGGCGGCTGGTGGCGGGGGCGTTCACACCCCGCGCGGTGGGTCGCCTCGGTGAGCTGGTGACCCGGCATGCCGAGGAGGTCATCGCCCGGGCGGTGGCCGCGCGCGACATCGACGTGGTGGCGGACCTCGCGGCCGAGCTGCCGCTGCTCGTCCTCACCGACCTGCTCGGTGTGCCCCGGGCGGACCGGCGGTTGCTGTTCGAGTGGAGCAACAACCTGGTCGGGTTCGACGATCCCCGCTACGGCGGTGGCAGCGTGCAGCGCTACCGGGACACCTTCGCGGCGGCCTTCTCCTACGTCCGGCAGCTGGCGGCCCAGCGACGGGCCGCGCCCACCGACGACCTGCTGAGCCTCCTCGTGCACGCCGAGGCCGACGGCCGGGGCCTGACCGACGCGCAGCTGTGCCAGCTGTGGCTGCTGCTGGTCATCGCCGGCAACGAGACCACCCGGCACCTCATCTCCAACGGGGTGCAGGCGTTGCTGGAGCATCCCGAGCAGCGGGACCGGCTGATCGCCGAGCCGGACTTGACCGCGAGCGGGGTGGAGGAGCTGCTGCGCTGGGTCACGCCGATCATGCAGTTCCGGCGCACCGCCACCCGCGACACCGTCCTCGACGGAACCCGCATCGCCGCCGGGGACAAGGTCGTCGTCTACTACATCTCGGCCAACCGGGACCCGGCGGCGTTCACCGATCCCGACCGGCTGGATCTCGCCCGCGATCCCAACCCGCACCTGGCGTTCGGTATCGGTCCGCACTTCTGTCTGGGCGCGCACCTGGCGCGGCTGGAGATGGCGGCCTTTCTCACCGCGATCCGTCCGCATCTGGGCCGGCTCCGACTGACCGGGCCGGTACGCCGGATGCGGACCAACTTCATGAACGCCGTCACCGCGATGCCCGCGCGCTTCGACGTCGCGCCGGAAGGGGAGTGACCCCATGCCACTGGACCTGCACTGGTTCCTGCCGACGCACGGAGACGGCCGTGACCTGGCCGAGCCCGCCCGCGGTGGCGGAAGCCGGCCGGCCCGGATCACCCGCCGCCCGCCGGATATCGGCTATCTGGCGCAGGTGGCGCGCGCCGCCGACGGGTTGGGTTTCGCCAGTGTGCTCACGCCCGCCGGGCTTTTCTGCGAGGACCCGTGGGTGGTGGCGTCCGCGCTGGCCGCGCAGACGCAACGGCTGAAGTTCATGATCGCGTTACGGCCGGGGCTCGCCTCGCCCACGCTTGTCGCCCAGATGGCCGCGTCCCTGCAACGTGTCTCGGCGGGCCGGGTGCTGCTCAACATCGTGGCCGGCAGCGACCCGGACGAGCAGCGCCGCTACGGCGACTGGCTGGACCACGACGCCCGCTACGCCCGCGCGGAGGAGTTCCTCACCGTGCTGGGTGGACTGTGGACCGGCCAGCCGGTCGACCACAGCGGCGAGCACTACCGGGTGAAGGCCGCCCTGCTGGCCCGGCCGCCGGCCACCGCCCCGGCCGTGTTCCTGGGCGGGTCCTCGCCAGCGGCGCAGCGGGCGGCCGCCCGGCACGCGGACGTGTACCTGGCCTGGGGTGAGACACCGGCCCAGCTCGGCGAGCTGCTGGGTCGGGCACGTGAGCAGGCGGCGGAGGCCGGCCGCACGCTGCGCACCGGGAGTCGACTCCACGTGATCACCAGGGACACCGCGCGGGAGGCGTGGGCCGAGGCGGACCGTCTCCTCGCCGGCGTCGACCAGGCGCGGATCGCCGCCGCTCGGCAGCGCTTCGCGCGTACCGACTCGGAGGGCCAGCGGCGGGCGGCGGCGCTGCACGCCGACGGCAACGCCCGGATGGAGGTGTACCCGAACGTCTGGGCGGGCTACTCCCTGATCCGGCCCGGTGCCGGCGCGGCGCTGGTGGGCAGCCACGAGGAGGTCGCGGAGCGGATCGCCGAGTACCACGCCGCCGGGGTGGACCATCTGATCCTGTCCGGGCAGCCACACCTGGAGGAGGCGTACTGGTTCGGCGAGGGCGTGCTGCCGCTGCTGCGCCACGACGGCCTCCTGAGTGGCGGGGCCGACGCGGACGACGGGGCCGGCACGCACGCCGAGGACGCCCGGCGGACCCCGGAGCTGGCGGTGGGCCGATGATCGGGCCGGTCGCGGAGCTGCCGATGACCGCGCTGATCGGCAACCCGAAACCCCATTCCCGTACGCGGACCGTCGCGTTGGCCACCGCGGCGGCACTGCATTCCCGACTGACCCACTGCCCGACCCCCGTCGGAGCGCCGACGGTGATCGACCTGGCCGAGCTGACGGCCGAGCTGGTCGGTCAGGGCAGCCGGCCGGAGACGCTCGACGAGGTGCTGGAGGCGGTACGCCGACCGGGGCTGCTGCTGGTGGCCAGCCCCACGTTCAAGGCGGCGTACAGCGGCTTGCTGAAGCTCTTCGTCGACGTGCTGCCCCGGGGTGCGCTCACCGGGGTGGTGGCGGTGCCGTTGATGACCGCCGCCCGGTCCGGTCACCGGCACATCGTCGACACCTACCTGGGCGCCCTGCTGGCCGAGGTGGGCGCGTGCGTGCCCACGGCGGGCCTGTGCGTGCTGGAGCGCGAGTTCGACACGGCGGAGGTCGGCATCGAGCGCTGGTTGGACCGGGCGACGCCGGCGGTGGTGGACGCGCTGGCCGTGGTGCCCGGCGTGCCGGCCGAGCCCGGAGTCAGCCGGCGCTGACCTCGGTGTCGTGCTTGCGGCGCATCCGGCTGATCCAGCCCTGTGCCGTGTGCACCGGAACGTCGAAGTGCTCGGCGACGCGGCTGATCGTGCCGACCTGCTCGTAGACCGCCTCCAGGTCCGCCGGGTCGGGCGCGCGGCGGTACGCGCGACCGGCCTTGAGTCGGCTGAGCCGGTCCGGTTCGCCGGCCCGGCGTGCCGGTCGGGGCGGCTGCGGCCGGGGTGCGGTGGTCGTCGCGGTGGTCGCGGGGACCGGCCCGACCGTCACGGCCGGACGGGGTGCGGCCTCGGCGCGACTCCGGTCCCGGTCCTGCGGGGGGATGAAGGCGCGCAGCAGGGCATCGAAGTCGACGTACGGCAGCTCGCCGGTCAGACCGGCGCTCTGCGGCGCGCGGACGGTGAGCTCCCGCACGACCGGGTGGCCGTTGCCGGTCTCCAGACGCACGACGGTCTGGGCCACCGGGCCGGTGATCTCCTCACCGTCGTCCTCCACGGGCACGATGGTGATGATGTATTGACTCACGACGATGCCTTTCCTGCGCATCTCCGGGCGAGCCAGTGCGGCTTCCGGCCCCCCGGTCAGCCCTGTCGGGTTTGACCGGTGGTGGGAGACAAGATATCAGATTCCCGCAGGCAGAAGGCGAGATATCCGACACTCGCCACGGGACGCCTATCCTTCATCTCCGTTTTATTGTGGGCATCAACGCTCAAATCGGGCCCTGCGGGTCGCAGACCCTCGATCCGCGACAGCGGATCGCGGGTCGACAGCCCGGGACACCAGCAACGCGGCCAGCCCGGCCCGCGACGACACCCCCGTCTTGCGGAAGATCCGGGTCAGGTGAGCCTCCACCGTCTTGACTGTCACGTACACCTGGTCCGCCGCCTCGGCGTTGCTCGCACCGGCCGCCACCAGGCGGGCGATGTCCCACTCCCGCCGCGTCAGGGTCAGCTCCCCGCCCGCGGCCGCGGCCGGCAGACGGCCCGCGGCCCCGGCCGCGCGGCTCTGCTCGCCGGCCACCGAGCGGCGCAGCGGCGGGGAGTCGACCAGCTCCGCGATGCGGCGGGTCTCGGCGAGTTCGACCTCCGCCGCCGACCACTCCCGGGCCTCGCACAGAGCCCGCGCCCGCACCAACCGCGCCGACGCCTCCTCCAGCCTCCACCCCAGACTCGCGAACGAGTCCGCGGCCGCGGCGGCCAGCTCGGCGGCGCAGCGCGGATCCGCCTCCAGGGTCAGCCGCGCCCGGGCGGTCCGGGTCAACGCGGTCTGCCCCCGCAGCCCCAGCCGCTCGGCGTACCCCTCCGCCACGTCCAACCAGCGCCTGGCCTCGTCGCACCGACCGGCCTTGTGGGCCATCTCGGCCAGGGCCGAGGCCCAGCAGGCCCGGTTGGTCAGCTCGACCTGGTCGAGACCATCCCCGCCGCAGGCGCGCAGCAACGTCGCCGTCGAGCCGGCCCGGTCCCCGGCCAGGAAGCGCAGACGCACCGACACGCGCTGACTCGCCCCGTCGTACCAGTTCTCGCGGCGGGTGCTGGCGTCCAGCACGGCGGTGTCAGCCAGGTGGCGGGCCGCCTTCGGGCCGCTGCGCCAGGCCACCGCGATGGCCCGGTACGCGCGCGCCAGCGCCACCATCGGGTCGATGCCCATGGCGACGGCCACCTCCTCGGCGTCCTCACCCTCGACCCGGGCCCGGTCCAGGCTGCCCAGTCGGGCGGTCACCGCGCAACGGCCGACCAGCAGCCAGGGAGTCAGCGCCACGAGACCCGCGCGGCAGCAGATGTCCAGCGCGCGGTCGAAGTGGTGCAGGGCCGAGCGCTCCCGCTCGTGGAAGTATTCGGCCCAGCCCAGCAGGGCCAGCAGGTCCGGGTGCCGGGCAAGGTCGGTGTCGGCGAACGCGTCCACCTCGGACGACGCCCGGTCCAGCGTCTCGGGCGCCCGGATCCCACAGTCGGTGTACGCGGCCACGAACGACTGCACCACCGCGGCCGTGGTCGAGCAGACCGCCGAGCCGGTCCGCTCCGCCAGCAGGCTCAGACTCCGGGCGTGCTCGGCCGCGTCGGGCGCTGCACAGAGGGCGCCGGCGATCGCCGCCTCGACGGTCAGCAGGAACTGAGTGTGCGGCTCCACCCGCCCGTCCCGGTACGGCAGCAGCAGCGCGTACGCGTCGAACGGCCGGCCCAGCAGGCGCTCCACCCGCGCCCGTGCGGCCACCGCCCGCAGCCGCTGGTCGCAGTCGGCGAGAGGGCGGCGGGTGAGTTCCTGTAACAGGGTGCGGGCCTGGCGCAGCTGACCCGCGCCGACCAGCGCGTCCGCCATCGCGAACTCCAGCCGCGTACGGCGTGGCTCGGTGACCTCGGCGGCGGGCAGCAGCCGCTGGACGTTGGTCAACCACCGGATCGCGTCGAGCCGGGGCACGAGACCGCTCTCCGCCGCCTCGATCAGCGCGTCGGCGGTCGCCGGTTCGGCGCACTGCCCGCTGGCCGACAGGTGTTCGGCGTACCGGGTGACCGGATGCCCGAGCTCGCGCAGGACGCGGGCCGCCGTCGCGTGCAGGCGTCGCCGCCGGCCGGGGGACAACGCGCGGTACACCACGGTGCGGTCCACCTCGTGACGGAACCGCAGGGTCGACGCCTCGGTGGGGTCGGTCCGCAGCAGGTCGGCGGCCACCAGCGCGTCGAGCAGGTCGCTGGTGACCTCGGGGCCGCGATCGGCGAGCGCCGCGGCCAGCGCCGGCTCGAACCCGTCCGGGCACACCGAGACGGCCTCCAGCATCTGCCGTTGCTCGTCGGTCAGCGCGTCGAGGTCGAGCTGAACCGCGCCGGTGACGTCGACGGGCAGCTCGGCGGGCAGGCCCCGCAGGGCGGCGACCGGGCCGTCCAGGGCGCCCGGGCGGTACGCGAGGACGTAGCGGGGGACGCCGCCGGAGAGCACGTGCACCCGCTGGGCGGCGCGTCCCTCCACCAGCCCGAGCAGCGCGGCGACGCTGGCCGGATCCAACGGTGTCAGGGTGACCGCCCGACGGCTCAGGTGGATGCCGGCGGCGAGCGCGGTGGTCACGCACGACGGCATCTGCCGCGGCCGGTACGCGGTGACCCACAGCAGACCCGGGGGCGGCGCCTGCGCGAGCCGACGCAGCAGCGTGGCCGTCGCGGGTGACGCGCTGTGCAGGTCGTCCAGGAGCAGCAGCAGCGGCCCACCGGCGCGGACCGGCGCCGACGGCTCGTCGGTCAGCGCCGCGAGGGCCTGCCCGACCTGGTGGCCGTCGCGGCCGGCGGCGGCGAGCACCGGCACCCCGGCTCGTCGGGCTCGCGCGGCGACCTCGCGCAGCAGCCGCGTCTTGCCGGTGCCGGGGTCACCCACGAACTCGATCATGGCGGGTTGGCCGTCGCGGACCCCGGCCAGGGCGCGGTCGAACAGGTCGAGCGCGCAGTTGCGCCCGACCAGGGGGTCGAGAGGGTCGCCCGACGGCGGCGGGGCGAACTCCTCCTCGCTGATGTTCATCGGCGCTCCACGACGGGCGCCCGCGCGCCGCGGTCCACCGGCGTACGCCATCGGTCGGTCGTGGTCGGACTCGGCCCGGCGGCGGCCCGACGGCCAGGTCGGACGCGAGAATGCGGCGAGTGTTGGCCCAGCTTCAACTGCCACCCCCAGGATCTGTCCCGTTCGGGCCTCTCGGCGTGCCCGATGCCAGCGGTGCCAATTGCTGGCGCTCGGGCGAGCGGCAGATGCAACTCTAGGTCCGCGCGACAAGAACTGCGATCGCGGGACCGGTTGGTCCTATTGCCGAAGAGAGCAAATGTTGCTGCCCAAAAACCGAAATAGGGGACTTGGTTCTTGACACAGCGGACACCGGCGGTAGCGGTGAGTTCACGACAATGTGGGGTTTCCCCTACTGTCGCATCGTTCCCCGTCGCTTAATGTCGACCCCGGCGGTGCGACGCCTTCTGGGGGGACTTCGGATGACCGTTCATTATCGATCCTATCTGGACAATTCGTCAGATGCGGAGGTGATGCTGAGCGAGCCGGAACGATGGCACGCATTTCAGTGTCTTTTGCCGCCGCGCGCCGCGGTGGCCGACGCGTTCCTCACCCGGGGCATCAGTCCGCTGCTGCACGGCCTACAGGCTGCCGGTGAGCTGTCCGCCTGGTCGTTCACCCGACAGTCGCCACGGGTGGTCTGTCTGCACCTGCTCGGCAGCGCGCCGCGACTGCTGGCGGCCCGACTGGCGGGGCTCTGCGTGGCGGTCGGGGCGGAGGGGCCCGTGCACGTGCCGCACCTCGCCGCTCCGCCGGCGCGCGATCCACGGCTGGTCGACGTGGCGGTCGACCTGATCGGGATGACCCCGGGGCGGCAGGCCCGCCTCGGCGCCGCCGTGGACCTGGCGATGGTGGCGGCCATGCGCAACTGCCCCGCCCTGCGGGGCGACAGCGAGCTCGTCACGTCCGGGGCGGTGGCCGCCCTGCCGAGCGTCCGCTGGCAGCGGATCACCACCGCGCTCAAGACCGAACGCCACCCGCTGACCTGCTGGGCACACCTGCTGGAGGCGTTCCGTCGTGCACCGGGATACGAGGGCAGGATGACGTTCGACCTGGTCCACCTGCTGCACAATCAGCTCGGGCTCAGCACCCGTGACGAGCAGCGGGTGCACGCCGACCTGATCCGTTCGCTGTCGCGGCGCCGGGCCGGAGCGCGGCGGTCGCCCCGCTCGCACCTGGGCGTCCAGCATCCCGGGCCGGTCCGCCCGAAGAGGTGAACGACCGCGCGACCTGCCGGTCGGGGCCGCCGACCGACCGGCAAGGAGTCGACGTGATCGCGCAACGGCTGCGGGTCGCCGCCTACGCGGTGTGCACGCGGGACGAGCACGTGCTGCTCGCCCGCTTCGTGTCGGCGGACAGCTCGGCGTGCCACTGGACGCTGCCCGGCGGCGGGGTCGAGCACGCCGAGGACCCGTACGACGCCGTCGTCCGGGAGGTGGCCGAGGAGACCGGTTACCAGGTGCGGGTCGAGCATCTGCTCGGTGTGCACTCGCGGACGAGGTACGTGCCGTTGGGCGCCGCCGATGCCGCCGAGCTGCACATGCTGGCCATCTATTACCGGGTGCGGATCACCGGCGGCGACCTTCGGCACGAGACGGGCGGCTCGACCGACCGGGCCCAGTGGACACCGCTGGCGAGCGTCGCCGAGCTGGAACGCTCCGTCGTCGTCGACGCGGGGCTCGCGTTGCATCGTGGCCTGCCGCCCAGCGGCCACGTGCCGCCGATCGAGATGAGCGAGCTCCTGCGGCACTGAGGTGTGCGGTGTTCCGGCGCGGGGCGTATGCCGGAACACCGCGGGTGGAAACTCAGCGCGCCAGCCACTCCCGGTAGGACGTCGGCGCGAGCACCGCGCCCTCCTTGGCGATCAGCGCGTCGCCGGGAGCGGCCGCGAACATGCCGGCGCTGTCGTCGGTGGTGACGGTGCGCTGGTCGCCGTGCGCGGCGAGGGTGATCCGGCCCAGTTCGTCGAGCCCGAACACGTCGGGGCCGGCGACGTTGCGGACGCCCCGCAGGGGGCGCCCACGCTGACGTCGGCGACGGCCTGGGCCACGTCGGCCGCGGCCATCGGCTGCACGGGGGTGCTGGGCAGGCGGACGCCGTTGTCGTCGGCGGTCCAGGAGATGACCGCGTCGATGAACTCGAAGAACTGGGTGGCGCGGACGATCGAGTACGGCACCTTGCCGGCCTTGAGGATGTCCTCCTGGAGCACCTTCGCGCGGTAGTAGGCCAGGTCGGGCACCTGGTCGACGCCGACGATGGACAGGACGACCGGGTGGCCGACGCCGGCGCGCTCGGCAGCGGTCAGCAGGTTGTCCATGGTCGTCTGGAAGAAGGCGGGGGAGCGTCGTCGAAGGTCGGCGAGTTGGTCAGGTTGACGACGACGTCGGCGTCCTTGAGCGCCTCGGGCAGACCCTGCCCGGTGAGGAGGTCGACTCCGGTCGACTGCGAGTGCGGTACCGCGTCGTGCCCGGCCGCCTGCAGGATCCGGACGACCTGGGACCCGATGAGGCCCGTCCCGCCCATCACGGCGATCTTCATGTCCGTTCCACCTTCCCTGTCTGTTTTGTCCGCCATGCCGCTACGGCACTTAACTCGGACTTCCTATGGGTGGAGTGGGCGCTGCACTGCTGCGTCGTGCTCACGGCCAGCAGCAGGCCCGTCCCGGCGGCCCGGCTCGCGGAGCTGCACGACGTCTCCGGCAGCTACCTGGCCAAACAGCTCCAGTCGCTGGCCCGCGCCGGGCTCATCCACTCCGTGCAGGGCAAGTCGGGCGGCTACGCGTTGACCCGCGCTCCGGAGAGCATCAGCCTGCTCGACGTGGTCCACGCCGTCGACGGGCCCGGCCCCGCCTTCGTCTGCACCGAGATCCGCCAGCGCGGCCCGCTGGCCAGCCCACCCGAGTCCTGCACCCGCGCGTGTCCCATCGCCCGCGCCATGTCCACGGCGGAGAAGGCGTGGCGCGAGGCCCTGGCCGGGATCACGATCGCCGACCTCGCCCGCGACGTGGACGTCGACTCCGGCCCCGAGGCCCTGGCCGGCGTCAGTGCCTGGCTGACCGGCGACCGCAGCGGCTGACCGCGCTCAGCCGGTGTGGCGTACCTCGGTGTCCCAGATCTGCGCCCACGGCCGCCGCAGCCCCCGGCACACGAGGATCGGGCCGCCGTTCTCGTCGTTGTCCACCTCGACCCGCTGGTCCACCCGCCCGGCGGGCGTGCACTCCTGGAACCAGGCGTTCAGCGCGTCGGGGCGCTCCCAGCCGACCACGATCGCCACGTCCGCGTCGGCGGGCGGGCGGCCGAAATCCACCATGCTGTTGTGCCCGGAGTACGCCCGGGGGAGCCCTCGGGCCGGCCCGTAGCGGGCGATCGCCCCGGCCTCTCCGTAGTTGCCGGTGAGGATGACCGCCCGCGAACGTTCCTGCGGCGGCAGGGCACGATGGACGGTGGCCACCGAGTCGGCGAACTCCGGCCAGCCGATGGTCTCGCCAGCGTCGTAGTTGACGTCGACCACGAAGCTGGGCAGCCGATCGGCCGGCAGCACCGGCAGCAACAGCACGACGGTGGGCAGCAGGAACGGCACCGCGAGCACCCCCCGACGCAGCCACGCCGACCCGCGCGAGGCCCGGGCGGCGCTCACCACCGCGCCCGCGGCGGTGAGCACGAGCAGCAGAGGCGCGTCGTAGTAACCCTTGCCGCCGGCCACCAGGACGATGCCGACCACGACCACCCAGGCCCAACCCACCGCGCGGTACGCCCGCCACGCCGGCCGGCGCAGCAGGGCGACGAGGCCGGCGATCCAGATCGGCACGGCGTACGGGCTGATGATGACGAACTGCAGGGTGAGCGCGTCGAGGCGACCGCTGTAGGAGCTGTCGCCACCGGAGATGGAAGCCGCCACACCGAGCTGCGGGAAGCCGTGCGCGGCCTGCCAGATCAGGTTCGGCGCGGCCAGCAGCACGGCGATCCCGGCGGCGGCGAGCACCCACTTGTCGCGCAGCAGCCGACGCGGCCCCGCGATCGCCACCCCGGCGAGCAGACCCACGGCCAGCAACGCGGGCAGCAGCTTGTTGAGCATGCCCACGCCGAGCACCAGCCCGAGCGCGAGCGCCCACCGGCTGTCCCCGGTGCGCAGCAGCCGCACCGCGCACCACGCGACGCCGAGCCAGACCAGCAGGTCGACGGTCGTGGTGCTGAGCAGGTGCCCGCCGGCGAGCACGATGCCGGACAGCGCGGCCAGCACCGCGGCGAAGGTCTGCCCGCCCCGGCCACCGCCCAGCTCGCGGGCGATGGCGGCGACCAGCAGGACCGCGACGCCGGCCAGCAGCGCCGACGGCGTACGCAGCACCACCAGGTTGCCCGGCGCGATCGTGTCCAGAAGTCGGGCCAGCGCCGGGACGAGCGGGCCCTGGTCGACGTAGCCCCAGGCCAGGTGCCGGCCGCAGAGCAGGAAGTACAGCTCGTCGCGGTGATAGCCGTAGCGGCCGGCGAGCAGCAGCAACGTCACGCTGGTCGCGGCGGCGACCAGCCACGGGCCGAGCGCACGGGGACCGGGCTGCGGCAGCTCGGCCGGCGCGGACGACCGCGCCGGCAGGTGCGGTCGATCGGTGTCGATGGCGGGCTCGCTCACCGACCTATCATCGCCCGCAAAGCGGCCGCGTGGGTGCCCCCGCGCCCGCGGATGCAGGTGGTCTGACCAGGTGCGAAGATCAGCTTCGTAACTCGGACCGAGAGGACGACATGCGATACCGCACTCTGGGCGCCACCGGCACGGTGGTGTCGACCCTGTGTCTGGGCACGATGACCTTCGGCGCGGAGACCGACGAGGAGGGCAGCTTCGCCCAGCTCGACCGGTTCGTCGAGGCCGGCGGCACCTTCCTCGACACCGCCGACGTCTACTCCACCGGCGTCTCCGAGGAGATCGTCGGTCGCTGGCTGCGCTCCCGCCCTGACCTGCGCGACCGCCTCGTCATCGCCACGAAGGGCCGGTTCCCGATGGGCCCCGGGGCGAACGACGCCGGCCTGTCCCGCGTGCACCTCACCCGGGCCCTGGACGCCAGCCTCCGGCGGCTCGGGGTCGAGGCCGTCGACCTCTACCAGGCGCACGCGTGGGATCCGCTGACCCCGCTGCCGGAGACGCTGCGCTTCTTCGACGACGCGGTCCGCGCCGGCAAGATCCGTTACGCGGGGGTCAGCAACTTCACCGGTTGGCAGTTGCAGAAGGCCGCCCTGCTCATCCAGCACCTCAACCTCACCCCGATCGTGACCCTCCAGCCGCAGTACAACCTGCTGGCCCGGGAGATCGAATTCGAGCTGGTGCCGGTCTGCGAGAACGAGGGCATCGGGATCCTGCCGTGGTCGCCGCTGGGCGGCGGCTGGCTGACCGGCAAGTACCAGCGCGACACCACGCCCACCGGCGCCACCCGCCTCGGTGAGAACCCGCAGCGCGGCGTCGAGGCGTACGCGGGTCGCAACGCCGAGGAGCGCACCTGGCGGGTGCTCGACGCGGTCCGCCAGGTCGCCGGGGAACACGGCGCTTCCATGTCGGCGGTGTCGCTGGCCTGGCTGGCGGCCCGACCGGCGGTCACCTCGGTGATCCTCGGCGCGCGGACCACCGACCAGCTCGACGACAACCTGACCGCCGCCGACCTGGTCCTCGACGCCGAGCAGATGCGGCTGCTGGACGAGGCGAGCGCCCCGCTGGTGGGCGACTACCCGTACGGCGGCGCGGGTGTGCGCCAGCGCGGTCGTGACCTACCGACCGGCTCATGACGGCGTTCCCCGAACCCACCACCCCGGCCGGCAGCCGCACCGAGGTCTTCCTGCGCTACCTGGACTACTTCCGGGAGTCCGCGGTGGCCAAGGTGTCGGCGCTGGCGGAGCCGGAGCTGCGGCGCAGCCGGCTGCCGTCCGGGTGGACCCCGCTGGAGCTGCTCACGCACCTGCGCCAGGTCGAGCTGCGCTGGATCGAGTGGGGTTTCGAGGGTCGGGCGGTCGCCGAGCCGTGGGGTGACCGTCGGGACGACCGCTGGTACGTCGCACCCGAGGAGACCCTCGCCGACCTGGTGGCGGCGCTGCGCGCGCAGGGCGCGCACACCAGCGCGGCGGTCTCGGCGCACGACCTCGCGGAGGTCGGCGCGCCGGGCCCGCGCTGGAACGGCGCCGACCCGGCGTCACTGGAACGGGTGCTGTTCCACCTGGTGCAGGAGTACGCCCGCCACCTCGGCCACCTCGACGTGGTCGCCGAGCTGGCGGGCGGCCCGACGGGAGAGTGAGGCCGCCTGCTCGATAATGGACCGATGCCGCTGCTCGTCGCGCCCGCACTGCCCGCCGGAAGCCTCGCCGCGCAGGAACAACCCCACCTTCCGGTACGCCCCGGGCTGACGCTGCGGCCGTGGCGCGACGACGACGCCCCGCTCGTGCGGGCGGCGTTCGACTGCCCGGCGATCCAGCGCTGGCACGTTCGCAGGCTGGACAGCGACGACGAGGCGCGGGCGTGGACGGCGCAGTGGGCGGCCCGCTGGAGCGCCGAGACCGCCGTGAGCTGGGCGATCGTCGAGGACGACGACCGGCCGGTCGGTCAGGTGGGGTTGCGGCAGGTGTCACTCGCCGAGGCGTCGGCGGACGTGTCGTACTGGGTGCTGCCCGCCGCGCGTGGCGCGGGCGTCGCCACCGAGGCGCTGCTCGCGCTGACCCGGTGGAGCTTCGCGGCGGGGCTGCACCGGCTGGCCCTGGAGCACTCCACCGCCAACGCGGCGTCGTGCCGGGTGGCCACGCGGGGCGGCTTCGCCCTGGAGGGGGTGACGCGCGAGTCGGTGCGCCACGCCGACGGCTGGCACGACATGCACCTGCACGCCCGCCTGGCTTAGCGGGCTTGCGCCCAGCCGACGAAACGCGGGGTCAGGTCGGGCAGCGCCACGCCGGGGTTGAGCGCGGTGAGGTCGGCTTCGGCCTCCTTCTGGATGGTCGCCAGGTGCGTCAACAGGCCGGGCCGATCCTCGCGGTACTCGCCGAGCAGGCGCAGCTTCGCGGTCGAGCACGGCCAGAGGATGCCGCAGACCGGGCAGCGCCACGACGGGCGCAACGGGGAGTGCGTCGACTTCCTGGCCTTTCCTTCGGTGTGTGGCACGGGTCCTCCTCCTGGGTCGGCTGTTGGAAGCGGGGCCGCTTCTGGTTGCGGA
>NZ_JBFAPG010000080.1:0-17315 GCF_040675595.1 Micromonospora sp. NPDC049580 | reverse complement strand
GGGTCGAAGATCGACCCGGGCCACCGGTGTTTCGCCGTATCGGTACGCCGACGCTCAGTCGGCCAGCTCACGGGAATCGCTGGTCTCGAAGACCACCAGCTCGGTGAGCTTGACCCGCAGCCGCTCGCGCAGCTGATCGGGTGCGGTCTCGTTGCCGCAGCAACGGGCGACCAGTGCCCGCACCTCCTGTTCGAGCCCGTACTCGCGCAGGCACGGCCCGCACTCGTCGAGGTGGTGCCGGATCAGCGAGCGCCGCTCGTCGGCGCACTCGAGATCCAGGTAGAGGTAGACCTCCGCGAGCACCTCGCGGCAGTCCGTCTCGTGCGGCTTTCCACAGCTCACGTCACACCTCCCGGCCGGCAGCGGCAGCGGCAGAGCCCTTCGCGGACCGGGCGGGGCTGAAGCCCCGCTCCGCGGCGTACTGCTCGAGCAGCTTGCGCAGATTACGACGGCCGCGGTGCAGACGCGACATCACGGTGCCGATCGGCGTGCCCATGATGTCGGCGACCTCCTTGTAGGAGAAGCCCTCCACGTCGGTCAGGTAGACGGCCAGGCGGAACTCCTCCGGCAACTGCTGGAGGGCCTCCTTCACGTCGCTGTCCGGCAGCCGGTCCAGAGCCTCGGTCTCGGCCGAGCGCAGCCCGCTGGAGGTGTGCGACTCGGCCTCGGCGAGCTGCCAGTCGGTGATCTCCTCCGTGGGCGCCTGGATCGGTTGGCGCTGCCGCTTGCGGTAGGAGTTGATGTAGGTGTTGGTCAGGATCCGGTAGAGCCAGGCCTTCAGGTTCGTGCCCTGCTCGAACTGGTGGAAGGCCGCGTACGCCTTCAGGTAGGTCTCCTGGACCAGGTCTTCGGCATCCGCCGGGTTGCGCGTCATGCGCAGCCCAGCAGCGTAGAGCTGATCGACGAATGGCATCGCGTCCCGCTCGAACCGGGCCCTGCGCTCGTCCGTCTTCTCGGTGGTCAACCGCACATCCCCTCGCGTCGGATGCTTTCCCGCCGAGGATACGCGCACGGACCTGCCCACAGATTCACTTCCGGCTGGTGTGCCCGTGCTCACCGCACCCACCCCGCCCGGTCCCGCTGTCACGGGCCAGTCCGGACCATCCAGCAGCCGCTGTAGCTGCCGGGCGTCCCGCTCGTCCCGTTCCAGGCTTCGTGTCTCGGTCGGCACCGGTCACCCCCCTCGCAGAAAAGTCGTCCGGGGTTAGTAACGCGAGATGACCGGTGGGGCATTCCGCCCGGCTCTCCCGTTCCTGGTCCCGGCCCCGGTGGCGCCGGCGCTGGGACCAGGAAGGGCCTGGGAGGACTGGCGCCGTCCGTCCGAATCGGGCCGGCGGCACCAACGGATGCAACGACCCGTGGCCGGCGGCGGAAACGGTCGGACGGTTCAGTCGGCCGTCCAGCGGTGCCGGCGCAGCCAGTCCCGCACCACGTCCGCGGTGCCGGCCGGATCCCGCCGTAGGTCGTGCGTCTCACCCGGCCGGGTCACGACCTGCACGCCCGGCCCCGACGCCGGCACCCCGAACGGGTCCCGGTCGCCGTTGACCACCAGCGTCGGCAGGCCGGTGGCCAGTTCGGCGGCCCGGGAGCGTTCCGGCCGGCCGGGCGGGTGCAGCGGGAAGGCCAGCGCGACGACGCCGGCGGCGCCCACCGCGCGGGCCGTCCGGCAGGCCACCCGCGCGCCGCTGGAACGACCTCCGACCAGCAACGTGGGCACCTCGTCGTGGCGAGCGCGCAGCGCGGCGAGCACTGCCGTCCACGCCTCGTCGAGGTGCCCGGCGGGGGCCGGCGCGCGACGGCCGGCGACCCGGTAGGGCTGGGTCACCCGGATCACCGTCAGGCCGGCCGCGACCGCCGTGTCCCGCACCGCGAGCAGGTCGGGCGCGTCCACGCTGCCGCCCGCCCCGTGCCCGAGCACCAGCAGGGCGGTCGCCGACCGGGCCGGCAGGTCGGTGTCGATCCGCGCCGGACCGCGGGGCGTGTTGATCTCTTCGCTGGGCAGCACCGACCCATTCTGCGCCGCCCTCGCCGATCACCGGGATGGTTCGCCCCGGCGGTCAGCTCAGCGGCACCAGGGTGAGCAGGCGGTCGCGTACCGGAGGGCCGGCGTCGTCGGCCGCGTCCGGATCGGGCTCCACCTCGCCGCGCCAGGCGACCAGCATCGCCCGCCGCTCGCGGGGTGTGGTCGCGCCCCACACGCCGTGGCAGTCGCCGACCTCCAGCGCCCATGCCAGGCAGGAACCCTGCACGTCACAACTGCGGCACAGCGCGACGGCGGCGTCCGCCGGTTCGTTCGGCGCCGGAAAGAACGTCTCCGGATCGACGCTCTGGCACGTCCCTCTGGTGCGCCACGCGTCGTCCTGTCGGCGTTCTCGCAAGGCCCGCAGCAGCCGCGGATCTCTCCGTGCCGCAGCCACCTCGTGCGGACGGGGCATACGCGCCCGTGTCATTCCACCCACCTCCCCCGTGGGACCGGCAAGATCGGTGGATGTCGTCCGCCCCGTGCGAATCGACAGCCACTACCGGCGCTGTGTTGTATCGCACTTCTGGACACCGGGACAAGGGGCTACGGAGAACATGGCTGAACGGCCAGGCGACGAATCGAGCAGAACCCTGGCAAATCGGTGCCCGACGATGCCTGTCATCTTCAGAACAGGGTCAGCTCCGATGGGGCCGGCAGCGGCGGAACGGACACTCGGGCGGTCAACTCCGGGCCGTCGTTGCGGACGTCACCCACCGCCGGCCCGACCGGGCGGATCTCCAACCCGGCCAGCCGATCGGGCGACGCGGGCGCGAGCAGGCGTTCGGGCTCGTCGCACGGCCCCAGCCAGGACGACCACTGATCGGGCGGCAGCAGCACCGGCATCCGGTCGTGCACCTCGGCCAGCTCGCCGAGCGCCGCGGTGGTCAGCACGCTGAAGGTGAGCCGACTCTCGGCGCCGGACTCCCAGACCGACCAGATGCCGGCCAGGGCGAGCACCGAGCCGTCGGCCGGGGTCATGAAGTACGCCTGCCGGCCGCCGTCGGGCTGGCGGACCCACTCGTACCAGCCGTCGGCCGGGACCAGGCAGCGGCGGCGGGTGAACGCGCCGGCGTACGCCCGACTGGTGGCCACCGTCTCGGCCCGCGCGTTGATCATGCGGGCCGCGCCGGCGGCGGAACGGGACCAGTGCGGCAGAAACCCCCAGCGGGCGACACAGAGGCTGCGGTGCCCTTCCGGGGTGAGCCGGACCAGCGGCACGCGATCGGTGGGCGCGACGTTGTGATCCGGCCGGATTGCGCCGTCGGTGTCGTCGGACGACTCGAACAGCGCGCTCAACTCGCCGGAGCCACGGGTCGTCGCGTACCTGCCGCACATGGGCTCACGCTAACCCGCCGGGGGCCCGGCCTGCTGTCCCGCCAACCGGGAGTACGACCGCCGGTCGGCGTCACTCACCGGCCGACACGGCAGAATGTAACCGTGGGGAATCTGACCGCGACCCGGCCGCCGCAGCCGTGGAGCGCACCGACCGCGTCCGACCCGGTGTCGGCGACACTGCGCCTGCCCGGCTCCAAGTCGATGACCGCCCGCGCCCTGGTGCTCAGCGCCGTGGCCGCCGGGCCGTCGACCCTGGCCGAGCCGCTGCGCGCCCGTGACACCGAGCTGATGGCCGCCGGCCTGCGCGCGATGGGCACCTACGTGTCGATCAACGACGACGAGCGTTGGCTGGTCCGGCCGCACCCGCTGGTCGGCCCCGCCCACGTGGACGTGGGGCTGGCCGGCACCGTGATGCGGTTCCTGCCGCCGGTGGCAGGGCTGACCGACGGGCAGGTCACCTTCGACGGCGACCCGTACGCCCGCACCCGCCCGCTCGGCCCGCTGGTCGACGCGCTGCGCTCGCTGGGCGTCCGGATCGACGCCACCGGGACGGGCAGCCTCCCGCTGACCGTGCTCGGCACCGGTGGGGTCACCGGCGGCGAGGTGGTGATCGACGCGTCCGCGTCCAGCCAGCTGGTCTCCGGTCTGCTGCTGGCCGCCCCGCGCTTCGACCGGGGCCTCGTGGTGCGCCACGTCGGTGCGCCGGTGCCCTCCGCGCCGCACCTGCGGATGACCGTGCAGATGCTGCGGGCCGCCGGCGCCGCCGTCGACGACACCACCCCCGACGTCTGGACCGTCGAGCCCGGCCCGCTCACCGGGCGTGGCTGGGAGATCGAGCCGGACCTCTCCGGCGCGGTGCCGTTCTTCGCCGCTGCCCTGGTCACCGGCGGCGAGGTGACCCTGCAGGGTTGGCCGCACAGCAGCGCCCAGCCGGTCGAGCAACTCCGCTCGCTGCTGCAGCGGATGGGCGGCGAGGTCACCCTCTCCACCAACGGGCTGACCGTGCGCGGCACCGGGGTGGTGCACGGCCTGACCGCCGATCTGTCCGACGTCAGCGAGCTGACCCCCGCGCTGACCGCGCTGGCCATGCTTGCCGACTCGCCGTCGGTCTTCACCGGTGTCGGGCACATCCGCGGCCACGAGACCGACCGGCTGGCCGCGCTGGCGCGGGAGTTCGCCGCCCTCGGGGCCGACATCACGGAGACACCGGACGGGCTGGAGATCCGGCCTCGCCCGCTGCGCGGCGGGATGTTCCGCACCTACCACGACCACCGGATGGCCCACGCCGCCGCGGTGGCCGGGCTCGCCGTTCCGGGCATCGAGGTGGACGACGTGGGGTGTACCTCCAAGACCATGCCCGAGTTCCCGGCACTATGGTCAGCGATGGTGACCGGCAAGAACTGACGCGAGAAGGGGACAGGTCCTGGCGACCAAACGGCGGGAGTACGACGAGGACGACGTACGCGTCCGACCCGGAAAGTCGTCGCGCCCGCGTACGCGCACCCGCCCGCAGCACGCCGACGCGGTGGACGGCTTCGTCATCGCCGTCGACCGGGGGCGCTACCAGTGCGTGCTGGCCGGGGCCGAACGCGGCGTGGTGGGGGCCGAGCTGCCCACGGTGACCGCGATGCGGGCCCGGGAGCTGGGCCGCAAGTCGGTGGTCGTGGGTGACCGCGTCAGCCTGGTCGGCGACACCTCCGGCGCGGAGGGTGCTCTCGCCCGGATCGTCCGGATCGCCGTGCGCCGCTCGGTGCTGCGCCGCACCGCTGACGACGACGAGACCACCGCCGAGGGTCGGCTGGAACGGGTGGTGGTGGCGAACGCCGACCAGTTGGTGATCGTCAGCGCGTTGGCCGATCCGCCGCCGCGCACCGGGTTCATCGACCGCTGCCTGGTGGCCGCGTACGACGCGGACGTCGAGCCGCTGCTCTGCCTCACGAAGGCCGACCTGGCCGGGCCGGAGGAGGTGCTGGGCTACTACACCGAGCTGGAGCTGCCGTACGTGCTCAACCGCCCCGACTCCGACCTCGCCGCGCTCCGTGCGCTGCTGAGCGGCAAGGTGTCGGTACTGGTCGGGCACTCCGGGGTGGGCAAGTCGACGCTTGTCAACCGCCTCGTCCCGGAGGCGCTGCGCGCGGTCGGCGTGGTCAGCGCGATCGGCCGGGGCCGGCACACCTCGACCAGCGCCGTGGCGCTGCGGCTGCCACCGGTGCCGGGCGTCGACACCGACCCGGGCTGGATCATCGACACCCCCGGTATCCGCAGCTTCGGGCTGGCGCACGTCTCCGCCGACAGCCTGCTGCACGGCTTCCCGGACCTGGTCGAGGGCACCGTCGACTGCCCGCCCAACTGTCAGCACACGGCCGACGAGACCGACTGCGCGCTGGACGCCTGGGTGGCCGCCGGCAAGGCCGACCCGCGCCGGCTGGCGTCGTACCGCCGGTTGCTCGCCTCGCGGGCCGGCGAGGGCGACGCGCGCGGCGACAGCGACCAGCGCGGGCCCGGCGAGGGTGACCGGCGCGGGCCCGACGAGTGACCCGCGAGGCGTCGGCTAGGTTGCCGGCATGACCGGCTACGCCGACGACCTCGCCCTCGCCCACCTGCTCGCCGACCGGGCCGACGCCATCGCCATGACCCGGTTCCGGGCGCTCGACCTGCGGGTGGAGACGAAGCCCGACCTGACCCCGGTCTCCGACGCGGACACGGCCGTGGAACGGGAGATCCGCGCGCTGCTGGCCGAGCACCGGCCCGCCGACGGGCTGCTCGGCGAGGAGTACGGCGCCGAGCCGGCCACCGATCCGAACGGCCGGCGGTGGATCGTCGACCCGATCGACGGCACCAAGAACTTCGTCCGTGGGGTGCCGATCTGGGCCAGCCTGATCGCGCTGTACGACGGCGACCGACCGGCCGTCGGCGTGGTGTCGGCGCCGGCGTTGGACCGACGCTGGTGGGCGAGCGCCGGCGCGGGCGCGTACGCCGGGCGGGGCCCGGCCGCGGGCGACCGGATCGGGGTCTCGGCCGTGCGCCGGGTCGCCGACGCGAGCGTCTGCTACTCGTCCCTGACCGGGTGGGAGGACGCCGGGCGCCTCGACGCGATGCTCGACCTGCTGCGGGCCGGTTGGCGCAGCCGGGCGTACGGCGACTTCTACGGCTACATGCTGTTGGCCGAGGGCGCACTGGACGTGATGGCCGAGCCGGAGTTGTCGCTGTGGGACGTGGCGGCGCTGGTGCCGATCATCACGGAGGCGGGTGGGACGGTCACGGATCTGAGCGGTCGACCGTCCCCGACCGGCGAGCCGGGCACCGAGAGCAGTGTGGTGGCCACCAACGGTGTGCTGCACGCCGACATCCTCGCCCGGCTGGATCGACCAGCCGAGCGCTGACCCCCGGCAACCTCTATCCTCGCCAGGTGGTCTCCTCCGGCTGGTGCTTCCTCGCGGCGATGATCGTCGCGTACGGCTTCGCCAACCTGCTCCAGTCGGTGGCCGCGGCGCGCACCACCGTCCACCACACCTTCGATCCGGGTCTGCTGCTGCGACTGGCCGGGCACCGGACGTATCTGGTGGGGCTGGGCTGCCAGATCGGCGGGTTCGTGCTCGCCTTCCTGGCCCGGCGGGACCTGCCCCTGTTCCTGGTGCAGGCGAGCGTGGCGGCCGGGCTCGGGGTGACCGCCATCATCGGCGTGCTGGTGCTGAAGTGGCGGTTGCCGGTGGCGGAGGTGGCCCTGCTGGCGCTGCTCTTCGCCGGGATCACCGCGCTGGTGCTGGCCGCGCGGCCGGCGCCGTCGAAGCAGCTCGGCACCGCTGGCTCGGTGGCCCTGCTGGTGGCGCTCGGGGTCATCGCGGTGCTCGGTTTCTTCGCCGTCCGACTGCACGGGGCGCCCGGGTCGGTGGCCCTGGGCTCGCTGGCCGGGCTGGCGTTCTCCTCGGCGGCCGTCGCGGCCCGGCCGCTGGCCTCCGCGCCGTCGGCCGAGGCGTTCCTCGCCAACCCGCTGTTCTACCTGCTGATCGCCCACTCGATCGTCGGCCAACTGCTGCTCGGCCTGGCCATGCAGCGCGGTTCGACGACCGCTGCGGTCGCCGCCATGGACGCCGCCGGAGCGGTGCCGGCGGCGATCGTCGGCCTGCTGCTGCTCAACGACAAGATCTGGCCGGGTCGGGAGTGGCTGGCCGCCACCGGTTTCCTGGTCACCCTGGCCGCCGTGATCGGCCTGACCCGCTACGCGCAGCCGCAGCAGCACCGCTCGGTGGCGCACCGCCACGACCGGGCCATGGTCGGCGCCGGCCGGCCCGTCTGACCGCAAACCCACGCCGCACCGAAGGGAGCGGCGTGGGTTTCTCGGCTCAGGCTTCGACGGGCTTGCGGCGGCTCACCACCCGCTCGTAGAGACGTTCCAACGCCCCGGCGGTCCGCTCCCACGTGTAGCTGCTGCGGACCCGGTCCACGGCGGCGTGACCGTAGGCGAACCGGCCGGCGTTGTCGGCGAGCAGCCGGCGCAGGGAGACCCCGAGCGTCCGCACGTCGCCGGGGGGCACCAGACGGCCGGTTACCTCGTCGACCACCGCGTCCGCCAGGCCGCCCATCGCGTAACCGACCACCGGCACCCCGCAGGCCATGGCCTCCAGGGAGACCCGTCCCGCCGAGGAGTAGTGCGGCGTGCAGGCCACCACGTCGGCCGACCGGTACCAGGTGGCCATCTGGTCGTGCGGCACCGCCCCGACCAGGCGCACCTGCTCGGCCACCCCGGCCCGCTCGGCCAGCTCGCGGAGGCGACGTGCCTCCGCGTGGTTGGCCAGCTGGCCGGCCGGTGGGCCACCGGCGATCACCAGTTCGGCGTCGCCGACCAGCCGCATCGCCCGGATCAGGTCGTCCTGGCCATGCCCCGGGGACAGTCCGCCGACGGAGAGGATCCGGGCCCGCTGTTCGCGCGGGGCCGCCTCGCCGTCGGGGTGGAACTGCGCGGTGTCCACCCCGGCCGGCACCATCGCCACGGAGGTACGTTGCAGACCCATCCGGGTCAGCTCGTCCACCTCGTCGTTGCACTGGGCGACGGCGATGTCCACCGCCCGGGTCAGCGCTCGCTCCAGCGGGATCCGCTCCCCCGGGCCGTCGTACTCGCCGCCCAGGTGGCGCAGCTGCTCCACACCGAGCGAATGGAAGGTCTGCACGACCGGGATGTCGGTCTCCCGGACGGCGTGCGCGGCGGCCAGGCCACCGATCCAGTAGTGCCCGTGCACCACCTCGGGGCGCCAGGCGCCGCCCCACTCGTCGGTCAGCCAGCGCCCGAACTCGGTGACGTGCGGGATCAGACCGGCGGTGGGCAGGGCGGTCGCCGGGCCGACGGGCACCCGGTGCACCCGGTAGCCGCCGACGTCCACAGTCGCCGGCAGGTCCGGGTCGTCCCGGCGCTCGTAGATGCGGACATCGTGGCCTCTGCCAGCCAGCTCGGCGGCGACCCGCGCGATGTGTTGTTGGGTGCCGACCGGCGGGCCGTCGGCGTGCCGGTACGAGCTGGTGTGCGCGCAGACGAGGCCGACGCGCATGGGTCACCTCCCTGCGATCTTTTCCTCGGCGGTCCCGGTCAGAGCGTCCCATTAACCTCGGAGCCCCGAGCCGAAACCTGGCAGATCGGGAACAGTCACCGCGAGTGCCGCCGACACTTGCGCCACGGCAACCACATGAGCCCCGATTCGACGACGTATCGGACGGATCGCCGATGATCGTCGGGCGGCTGCTGGTATGACCGGGCCCGCCCGGGGGTACCGCTGGAGAATGCCGCTGACCCGCACCCTCGACGATTCGACCGTGGTGATCACCGGCGCGTCCAGCGGGATCGGCACCGCCACCGCGTACGCGCTGGCTCGCCGGGGCGCCGCCGTGGTGCTCGCCGCCCGCAGCGAGCCCGCGCTGCGACAGGTCGCGCAGCGCTGCCGGGAGCTGGGCGGCCGGGCGGTGGCCGTCCCGACCGACGTGACCGACCTGGAGTCGGTGCAGCGGCTGGCCGACCGCGCGGTGGGCGAATTCGGCCGCATCGACGCCTGGGTGAACAACGCCGCGGTGAGCGCGGTGGGCCTGTTCGACGAGATCCCCGTCGCCGAGTTCCGGCGCGTGCTGGAGGTCAACCTGCTGGGCACGGTGCACGGCATCAAGGCCTCGTTGCCGTACCTCGGCGCGGCCGGCGGCGGCGTGCTGGTCAACAACGCGTCGGTGCTGGCCGAGGTGGCGATGCCCTACCAGTCGGCGTACAACGCGGCCAAGCACGGCATCCGCGGGCTGACCGACACCGTCCGGCAGGAGCTGCGGGTCACCGGTCGGGGGCAGATCTCCGTCTGCACCGTGCTGCCGGCCACCATCGACACCCCTTTCTTCCGGCACGCGGCCAACCACAGCGGTCGCGAGCTGGTGCCACCCCCGCCGATCTACCCGCCGGAGGTGGTCGCCGAGACGATCGTGCGGTTGCTGCGCCGGCCGCGTCGCGAGGCGTACGCCGGTGGCGCCGCGCGGCTGCTCGGCCTGCAGTGGCGGTTGGCGCCGGCGCTGGTCGAGCGCACTCTCGGCTGGTACGTCCACCGCACCCAGTTCGGTCCGGGTGCGCGGCTGGACAGCACCGGAAACGTGTTCCACGCCGACGGGCAGGCCAGCCGCGGTGGTGGCTGGCACGGTCGGCGGCGTCAGCTGGTGCGGATGACCGCCGCGTTCGGTCTCGCCGCGGCCGGCACCGCCGTCGGCACGATGGCCATGAACCGCCGCTCCCGGTCGGATCACTGATGGCTGGGGTCGATCGACCGGACGCGCCGTTCGTCCGCGGGCCACGCCCCGAGGCGACCATCCCGGTGGACGAGCGCTGTCGGGTGGAGGTCGACGAGTCGTCCCCGGTCATCCGGTTGAGCGGGGTGCTCGACACCGCCGAGGCCGACCGGGTCCACGACGCGTTGCTCGCACGGCTCAGCGACCGGCCCGGCCCGGTGGTCGCCGACGTGACCGGGCTGCGGGTCACCGACCCGGCCGGACGGAGCGTCTTCGCCGAGGTCCGCCGGGAGATCGCCGACTGGCCGGCCGCGGACCTGCTGCTGTGCGACCCGGCGGTCTCCGGGCCCGGTCGCCCCGACGCCGTCCTGGCGGGTGTGCCGGCCTGGCCCACCCTCGACGCCGCGCTGGCCGCGGTCGCCGCGGCGCTGGCGGCGGTGCTGACCGCCGAGCTGCCGCCGACCGCGGAGTCCGCCCGGCAGGCCCGCGAGCTGGTCGCCACCGGTTGTGCGCGCTGGGGCATGCCGGCCCTGACCGAGCCGGCGCAGATCGCGGTCACCGAGATGGTCAACAACGTGGTCACGCACGCCCGGACCCCGATGAGCGTCCGGTTGGCGCCGCAGGACCACACCCTGCGCCTGGCGGTTCGGGACCACTCGTCGCGCCGGCCCACGTTCGCCGGTCTGTCCCCGCCGAACCGGGTGGGTGGCCGGGGTCTGCTGCTGATCGACACCGTGGCCCGCCGGTGGGGCACCAGCATGGTGCCGGACGGCAAGGTCGTCTGGTGCGTGCTGCATCCGGACGACGAGGCGGCGCACGGCTGACGGGCTTCCCGCACCCGGTGTCCGGTTCGCCGCCGCATGACCGGCGGTGCTCCGGTTACGGCGGGAGGGCAGCGGGTAGTGATCAGACATGCGCGACAACGAGTACCCGACCCCCGTGTCCGACACCGAGGCGGAGGGGCTGCCCGACACCGCCGATGACGACTCGAGCGCCAACGACGACGTGCTCACCGGGCGCGAGGCGGACGGCCCGGAGCCGGCCCAGCTGCCCGGCGACCGGACGCCGGTGGCGGTGGACCGCTTCGGGACGACCGCCGAGGAGCAACTGGACGGGGAGTCGTTGGACTACAAGCTCGACCGAGAGGTCTACGAGCGCCCGGTGGACGACCCCCTGGCCGGCCCGGTCGACCCGAAGATCGCCTTCGAGGCGGAGAACGAGGCCGCCGCGGCGGAGGCCCAGCTGGACGCCGACGTGATGGACCCGGGGCCCACCTCGGATCCCAACTCGCCGGTCTCCCTCTACGACCACGGCCAGCTCGGCACGGTCGCCGACGCCACCGTGGGCCGGCTCGTGGAACCGGACGAGGGGGCGCACACCGACCAGGAGACCGACTCCGTGGCGTACGACGCCGGGTCGGCGGGCGGCGGGGCGACCGCGGAGGAGCTGGCCATCCACGAGACCGAGCCGCCGCGCTCGGTCTGAGCGATCAGTCGTCCAGGCCACGCTCGATCGCGTAACGGGTCAACTCGACCCGGTTGTGCAGCTGCAGCTTGCCCAGCGTGTTCTGCACGTGGTTCTGCACGGTGCGGTGGGACAGGCCGAGCCGCTGCGCGATCTGCTTGTACGACATTCCCTTGGCCACCAGGCGCAGCACCTCCGTCTCCCGGTCGGTGAGGCGGGGCATTCCCGGCTCCGCGTCCCCGCTCGTGCCCTGTCCCGGCCCGGCGGCCATCCGCCGGTACTCCCCCAGCACCAACCCCGCCAGGCCGGGCGTGAAGACCGGGTCACCGGCGGCGGTGCGGCGGACCGCGTCGAGGAACGCGGCGGGCGCCGTCGACTTCACCAGGTAGCCGGTGGCGCCCGCCTTGACCGCGTCGAGCACGCTCTGCTCCTCGCCGCTGGCGCTGAGCATCAGCACCCGGACCTCGGGCAGCGCGGCGCGCAGCCCGACGACCACCTCGACCCCGGAGATGTCCGGTAGTTGCAGGTCGAGGACCACCACGTCGGGTCGGGCGGCGGCGGCGACCCGGATCGCCTGCCGCCCCTCGCCGCTGGTCGCCACCACCAGGAAGCCAGCCTCGGCCAGATCTCGGGCCACGCCCTCGCGCCACATCGGATGGTCGTCGACCACCATCACCCGCACCGCCGTCACCGCTGCACCCTCGGCACGATCAGCTCGATCTCGGTGCCCGCGTCGGGGGTCGACATGATCCGGACCGTACCCCCGAGGTCGGTCACCCGACCGCGGATCGACTGGGCCACGCCGAGCCGCCCCTGCGCGGCGGCCTCGACCAGTCTGCCGTCCGGGATGCCCGGCCCCTCGTCGCGGATCGACACGGTCACGGTCTCCCCCTCATCCTCGATCAACACCCAGGCCCGCCCGCCGGCGTGGCGGCCCACGTTGTCCAGGGCCGCGCCGGCCGCCGCCGCCAACTCGCCGGCCACCTGCCGGGGCAGGGTCACCGGCGTGGCGGGGGCCGAGAGCGACACCGCCGCCGAGGCGTACCGGCCGAGCAGGCTCCGCAGGTCCACCACTTCCGCCCCGGCGGCGGCCGGTGCGGTGCCCGCGATCAGTGCCCGCAGGGCGGCCTCCTGCTCACCGGCGAGCCGGGCCAGTTCGCCGGCCTCGCCGGGCAGGTGCGCGCCGCGCCGCTGCACCAGCGCCAGCACCTGGAGCACCGAGTCGTGGATGTCGCGTGCCAGTCGTTCCCGCTCCCGGGTGGCCGCCTCCAGCTCCACCGCGTGTTGCAGGCGTTCCTCGGCGGCCACGGCGAGCCGGGCGACATGGCCGACCACCACCCCGGCGAGCAGCAGCAGGATCACCCCGGTGAAGGAGGACTGGCTGATCCGTTCCCGGGTGGCCACGTCCGCGCCGGCCACCAGCAGCGCGGCCACCGTGCCCCGCCGCCGGCCGCCGGAGACGGCCCAGGCCAGCACCGGGCCGGCCATCCAGGCAACCCCCAGGGTGGGTACGCCGTGGGCGAGCGCCTCCCGTCCGATCACCCAGGGGGTGGACAGCACGATGGCGACCACCACCCCGAGGTCGGCCAGCAGCAGCGGCCAGCGGCGCCAGGCGGGCCGGGCGTACCCGACGGCGGTCGCCCCGGTCCAGAGGATCATCGCCAGGATCAGGGCGCCGACGGCGAACGGGTGGTCGTACCGGTCGGCGTCGCGCACGGCGAGCGCGCAGACATACCCGAGGGAGGCCACCCGGAACACCGTGAGCGCCCGCCAGAGCGGCACCTCGAAACCACCCGGCGGCGACGGCATGGCGGTCAGGATGCCACAGCCGGGCCGACGGCGCGGGGTCACGGAGTGCGCCTCACGTAACCCTGACGTACGGTTGAAAAGCCGCGAAATACTCCGAGATCCGCTGTCGGGACGGGCCATGACGAATGCAGATCCGCACGCACCTCGTACGGTTGTGCCCATCGAACCCTCCCTCCTGATCGCCGAGGCCTTCGAGCAGGCCCAGGTGACCGAGATTCGACACTCGGTCACCTCTTGCGCGCACGCCTCCGGCCTCGACGGCCAACGGCTGGACGACTTCGTGCTGGCGGTCAACGAGTTGATCACCAACGCGGTGCGGCACGGCGGTGGGCGCGGGTGGCTGCGGCTCTGGCGGGAGCCCGGCGCGCTGTTCTGCGAGGTGGCGGACCACGGGCAGGGGATCACCCCGCAGTGGCTGGGCGACCGGAGCCGTCCCGCCCCGGACACCGCCGGCGGGTGGGGTCTCTGGCTGGCCCGGGAGCTGACCGACGCCATGGAGATCGCCACCAGCGCCGCCGGCACCACCGTCCGCATCACCGCCACCCTCGCCGCCACCGACCGCACCCAGCGCTGAGACCGGGCCGGGGCGCGGGCGGGCTCAGCCGAAGAGGGCCGAGACCGATTCCCCGTTGTGGATCCGGCGCATGGCCTCGGCCAGGGCGGGAGCCACCGAGAGGACCTGGAGTTTCCCGACCCGCTTCTCGGCCGGGATGGGGACCGTGTTGGTGCAGACGATCTCCAACACGCCGTCCTGCTCGCTGAGCCGCCGCAGCGCGTCGCCGGAGAACAGGCCGTGCGTGCAGGCCAGCCGGATCGAGCGCACCTTCAGGCCGCGCAGGTGCTCCATCAGCTCGACCACCGTGCTGCCCTTGGCGATCTCGTCGTCCAGCACGATGACGTCCCGATCGGCGACCTCGCCGATCACCGCGCTGATCTTGACCAGGTCGTCGCTGAACCGCTGCTTCGCACCGGCCGCCACCGGCGTGCCGAGCTGCCGGGCGAAGGCGGCGGCCTCCTTGGCGTTGCCCAGGTCGGGCGAGACCACCACGGTGTTGCTGAGGTCGTAGCGCCGGAAGTGGGTGGCCAACTCGCGCAGCGCGTGCAGATGATCCACCGGGACGCTGAAGAAGCCGTGCACCTGAGGCGAGTGCAGGGTCATCGCGAGCACCCGGTCCGCCCCCGCCGAGGTGAGCAGGTCGGCGACGAGCCGGGCGCCGATCGAGATCCGCGGCGCGTCCTTCTTGTCCGAGCGGGCGTACGCGTAGTGCGGCAGCACCACAGTGATCCGGCCGGCGGACGCGCCCCGCGCCGCGTCGATCATCAGCAACAGCTCGACGAGGTTCTCCTGCACCGGGGGCACCAGCGGCTGGATCAGGAAGACGTCCCGCTCCCGGCAGTTGGCTTGCAACTGCACTTCCAGGCAGTCGTTGGCGAACCGGGAGACGCGCACCGGATGCAGCGGCACCCCCAGGTGGGCGCAGATCTCGGCAGCCAGGTCGGGATGGGCGGTTCCACTGAAAACGGCGATGTCGCGCACGTTCGCACATCGTAGGCGAAGCGGAGGCCAACGTGACGGCGGTCGCTCCGCGCCGCCGGTTTGGGTACGGTGCTGCCGTGACCCCCGAGTACGTCGCCGCCATCGACCAGGGCACCACCTCCTCGCGGTGCATCGTCTTCGACTCCACCGACGCGGCCGGGCTCGCTGCGCGATCCGAGAGGATGACGAGATGCCGTACCTGGTCCTGACGATCATGGCGAGCCTCGGTCTGGCCGGCATGGCGTACGCGGTCGTCCGTTTCTGGCGGGACCTCGGCCTGCTGCGGCGGGGCGTCCGGGTGCCGGGCGAGGTGGTGGAGCTCCGTCCGGTCACCTTCGGCCACGGCCCGCGCACCTACTACCCCGTCGTTCGGTACCAGACCGTCGACCGTTCCGTGGTCACCGCGACGCCGGGGCGTTGGCGGCAGACCCCGCTGTCGACGGCGCCCGGGCCGGTCACCGTGGTGCACGAGCCCTCCCGTCCGACCCGGATCCTGGTCGAGTCGCCGGCTCTGGGGGGAACGTCCTCAGTGGTCGTGCCGTTCGTCTCGCTGTTCAGCGTGAGCGCGACCGTGCTGGCCGTCGGCATCGTGGTCTTCTCGGTCCTGAGCTGATCCGCCCTCCACAGTGGTTGGCTGCGGTGGGTACCGTCGGCCGCGCAGGCAGACGACAGCGGGAGGGGCACGATGACCGGGCCGATCGGCACCACACCAACTCCGGACGTGATGGCGCAGCTGGCGGCGCGGATGCGGGAGCAGTTGGGCCGCGGCGAGGAGCTGCGCGGCCGGTTGACCGGCCTGACCGGTCACGCGGAGAGCGAGAACGGGTTGGTGCGGGTCACCTGCACCGCCGAGGATCCCGCCCAGGAGCTGCACATCGATCCGCGGGCGCTGCGGATGCCCGCAGCCGAGCTGGCGGAGCTGATCTCCGGCCTCCTTCGGGCGGCACGGGCCGACCTCCAGCGGGCCACCGCCGAGGTGATGCGCGAGTTCGGTGGTCCGGCCGGGCCCGCGGCGGTCCTGCACGACCCGGCGGCGGCGCAGGCCAAGCTGGCGCAGCTCAACGACATGGTCAGCGGGCCGATCCGGGAGAGCACGGAGATGTTGGAACGCCTGCGGCGTCAACTGGGGGTCTGACCCGAGCCGGCCCGGAACGGGTCAGCGGCCCTGCCGCGCCCGCTTCGCGGCCGCCCGCACGAACACGACGGCGAGCGCCACCATCACCGCCAACAGGACCGAGCCCACCATCAGCGGGGCGATGAGCCAACTCATCAGGTTGACGGTGGCCCGCTCGCCGTTGGCCCAGCCGTCGACCTGCTCCCCCGCGCGCGGGGAGCCGCCGCCCACCGGGCCGGTGACCACCCGGCCGTCGGACATGCTCCAGGTGCCGCGGCACCGCTCGGTCGCCTTAGGACCGCCGAGGTCGCACGACTCGACCTGGATGCTCACCCGCTCGGCGCCGATCAGATTGCGGCCGAGGCCGACGGGCAACACCAGGAGGACCAGGACCATGAGGATCGGCACCAGGACCCGCTGCCAGCGCGGCCGGCGGGCCATCCGGGTCACGTAGTCATCGGGGGGCGTCGACGCGGACCGTCCGGATGCCATGGGTCGCAGGCTACCAGCGACGGGCATCCCCGCCCATCCATGATCCTGTTAGGCTGTCCGCGCTCCGGCACCATGAACATCGATCACGTACACGGGGAGAGTCGATGATCGAGGTTGATCCGCCGGCGATCCGTGCGCTCGGCGACACGATCGAACGTCAGGTCGGGCCGCCCCTGGACGCCTGCGCCGAGCTGCTGACGTCCGCCCGCGCCATCGAACACAGCAACTTCACCTCGGTGGTGCCGCAACTCGCGGTCGCCTACGTCGGCGCCGTCGAGTTCGTCGAGGAGCAACTGCGCACCAAGCGCGAGCACCTCACCGAGGTCCGGTCCCGGTTGGTCCGCACCGCGGACAACTGGGAGGCCGCGGAGACCGCCAGCACCATCGTCCCCCGCTGAAGACGCCGGAGACCGACATGGCAGACCCTACCTACCCCGCGGCAGCCGCGAAGATCGCGCTGGTGGAGATCAGCCTGGCCGCCGCGGTCATCCCCGCCGCCTGGCCCATCGCCCAGATCGTCTACTTCAACCAGTGCGACCCAGAGACGATCATGCGCAAGGGCGGCGACTGGCTCGCCATGTACGACCAACTCGGCACCGCCCACGACAACCTCGACGACGCCGTCGCGACCCTGACGTCGGCCCAGTGGAGCGGTCAGGACCGCGACGCGTTCGGGGTGCACATCAACGCCTACGGCGCGCAGGTCGTCGGCACCCAGGTGCTGGCGATCACCGTGGGCGTCACCATGCTCTGCGTCGGCGCCGCCCTGCTCTGCCTCGTCGTGGCGTACGCGG
>NZ_JBFAPG010000079.1:0-17371 GCF_040675595.1 Micromonospora sp. NPDC049580 | reverse complement strand
GCACGCCCGCGGCCGCCCCCGTTGGGCTGGGGGTCCCCGGGGCCCCCCCACCCCCCCCCCGGCGGGCCGGGGGTGTGGCGGCGGGCATCGAGTGGCAGGGCTGCGACGGCGGGGCCGCCCGGGGCGGTCGGTGCACCAGCACGAGGGCCAGCACCGCTCCGGCCAGCAGCAGCCCCGCACACCAGGCCAGCGCTCCCCGGAACGCGTCGGTCAGCTCGGTCTTCTGCTCGTACCCGCCGCCGGAGAGGCCGACCAGCAGCGGCAGCGCGGCCACCGCGAGCAGACCGCCCGCTCGGGACGCGGCGTTGTTGAAGCCGCTGGCCACCCCGGAGAACCGGTCCTCGACCGCGGCGAGCACCGACGCGGTCAGCGGCGCCACCACCAGGGTCAGCCCGAGGCCGAAGAGCAGCACCCCGGGCAGCACGTCGGTCCAGTACGACGCGCCCGGGCCGACGCCGCGCAGCAGCAGCAGACCGGCGGCGGCCACCACCGGCCCGACGGTCAGCAGCAGCCGGGGGCCGATCCGCGCCGACAGCGCGCCCGCCCGGGCCGACCCGATGAGCAGCAGCACCGTCATCGGCAGCAGCGAGATCCCGGTGCGGAAGGCCGACCACTCGACCACGTTCTGCAGGTAGACGGCGAAGAAGAAGGTGAAGCCGTTGAGCGCCGCGTAGACCACCACGGTGAAGATGTTCAGGACGGAGAAGAGCCGGCTGCCGAACAGCCCGGTGGGCAGCATCGCCGTGTCGCCGCGCCGCCGTTCCAGCAGGACGAAGGCCACCGCGGCCACCACCCCGACCAGCGCGGAGATCAGCACCGACGCCGAGGTGAAGCCCCGGGCGGGCGCGTCGATCAGGGCGTACGTGACGCCGGCGAGCGCCAGCGCGCCGAGCAGCGCCCCGGCCACGTCGAACCGGCGTCGGGTCCGGCCCGGCCCCTGCGTCCGGGAGGCGTTCTCGTCGCGACTCTCCGGCACCCAGCGGGCGGTGGCCAGCACCACCAGCACGGCGATCGGCAGGTTCAGGAAGAAGATCCACCGCCACGACAGCGCGTCGATCAGCCAGCCACCGAGGAACGGGCCCAGCGCGGTGGACACACCGGACAACCCGGCCCAGGCGCCGATCGCCTTCCCCCGGTCGTCCGGGTGGAAGCTGGCCTGGAGCACCGACAGGGAGCCGGGGGTGAGCAGCGCCCCGCCAGCGCCCTGGAGGAACCGGGCCCCGATCAGCCAACCGGTGCCCTGGGACAGCCCGCACAGCACCGAGGCCAGGGTGAACCACGCCACGCCGATCAGGAAGACCCGTCGTCGGCCGAAGCGGTCCCCGAGCGCCCCACCGAGCAGCACGAACGCCGCCAGCATCAGCAGGTACCCGTTCACGGTCCACTGGAGATCGGCCACGTTGGCCCCGAGATCCTGGCCGAGTTTCGGCAGCGCCACGTTGACGACGGTGCTGTCGAGGAAGACCATGCCGGAGGCGAGCACCGCGGCGAGCAGCGTCCCCCGGCCGGCGGCGGTGCCCATCCGCAGAGCGGGCGACGGTACGGCTGTGGTCATCTCACCAATCTGCCTTGCACGATGTGGGAGACGCCACGAAACGCCGAAACCATGCCCGGGTACTGTGCGCAATCGCCGGGAGCCCGCAAGCTGGAGAGGTGTCGTCTGTGCGTACCAGATCAGGACCGCGCGCGGCGGTGACCGCGCTCGTCGCGGCGCTGGCGCTCGGCGTAGCCGGTTGCGTCCCTCCGGACGAGACCGGAACGCCGCCACCACCGACGGACGGCGGCAACGCGGCGCAGCAGCTGGGCCAGCTGACCGTCGCCAACGCCGGCTCGATGAAGGGCTACAGCCGCGACCGCTTTCCGCACTGGCGGAACACGGGTAAGAACTGCGACGTGCGGGACAGCATCCTGCAACGCGACGGCAAGGACGTGAAGCTGTCCGGCTGCAACGTCGTCGGCGGTCGCTGGGAGAGCGCGTACGACGGTCGCAGCGCCACCGATCCCTCCGACGTGGACATCGACCACATGGTGCCGTTGGCCAACGCGTGGCGCTCGGGCGCCGACGAGTGGGACGACGCGAAGCGCGGCGACTTCGCCAACGACACGACCCGGCCGCAGCTCCTCGCGGTTTCCGCGTCCTCCAATCGGGCAAAGGGTGACCAGGACCCGTCCCAGTGGAAACCGGCGAACCGGTCGTACTGGTGCCAATACGCCAAAGACTGGGTGGCGGTCAAGCACCACTGGCGGCTGACGGTGACCAGTGCCGAGAAGGCCGCCCTGACCGACATGCTGGAGGGCTGCTGATGAGCGAGGGAGCCGTGACAGGCGGCGAGGCGAAGGGTGACACAGGCCCGGCCGCGGCGGGCATGACCGCGGATGGCAGCGCCGAACCCTCGGCCGCCGTGCCGGGGGCCGGCATGGTCGCCGATTCCGACGGCGCCGGTGGCCCGCAGAGCCGCACGGCCGACATCGTGCCCGGTCCGGGCGGGGTGATGACCGACGAGGTCGGGGTGGTCACCGGCGAGCTGACCCTGCGCACCGAGTACGCCGACGGCAAGGTCACGCTGCGGGTGCAGTACAAGGACGCGGACGAGTGGTACGCGGTGACCGGCGGCTCGGTGCCGCTCGCCGACCCGGCGGGGCTGGACGCGGTGCACGCCGTGGCGGTGGCCCTGCTGCACCGCCCGGAGGGCTGACGCCACACCCGGGCACCGTCGACCCGTGAGACCGGGGGCCGTCCTGTGGCAGGACGGCCCCCGGTCTCGTCACGGCGTCGGGATCACCTTACTGCGGCATCACGGCGCCGGATCACCTCACTGTGTCGTCACGGCGTCGGGATCAACTCACCCGGCGGGTCGAGCGGGCCGGTGCCCTCGGCCGGGCGCACCAGCTCCACCTCGACCTCGTGTGGCCGGATCCGGCCGGCGGCGATGTCCTCGGCGAAGTGGCAGGCCACCCGGTGCCCGCCGACCACGTCGCGCAGCGCCGGCCGCTCGCTGGCGCAGCGGGTCGGCTGCGCCCACGGGCACCGGGTGTGGAACCGGCAGCCCGACGGCGGGTTGGTGGGCGAGGGTAGGTCGCCGGCGAGCAGGATGCGCTCCCGACGGTCCTCGACGACCGGGTCGGGCACCGGCACCGCGGACATCAGCGCCCGGGTGTACGGGTGCATCGGCTCGCGGTAGAGGTCGTCGCTGGACGCCTCCTCCACCAGACCACCCAGGTACATGACGCCCACCGTGTCGGCGATGTGCCGGACCACCGCCAGGTCGTGCGCGATGATCAGGTACGTCAGGCCGCGCTCGTTCTGCAGGTCCTCGAGCAGGTTGAGCACCTGCGCCTGGATCGACACGTCCAGTGCGGAGACCGGCTCGTCGGCGACGATCAGGTCCGGGTTGAGCACCAGGGCCCGGGCGATGCCGATTCGCTGGCGCTGGCCACCGGAGAACTCGTGCGGGTACTTGCTGAGAGCCGACGCGGGCAGGCCCACCGCCTCCAGCGTCTCGCGCAACCGCCGGTTCGTCTCGGCCTTGTCGCCGGCCAGCCCGTGCGCCTTCAGGCCCTCCACGAGCAGCGACTCCACCGACTGTCGAGGGTCGAGGCTGGAGAGCGGATCCTGGAAGATCATCTGCATGCGGCGGCGGGCGTGCCGCATCGCCTCGCCCTTGAGGGAGCGGACGTCGGTGCCGTCGAAGACGATCTCGCCGTCGGTGGGCTCGACGAGCCGGAGCAGGCCACGGCCCAGCGTCGACTTGCCGCAGCCCGACTCGCCGACCAGGCCGTACGTCTCGCCCTTGCGGATGCTCAGCGACACGCCGTCGACGGCGTAGACGTAGCCGATGGTCCGGTCGAAGAGCAGACCGCTCTTGATCGGAAAGTGGACCTTGACGTCGCGCAGCTCGATCAGCGGGGTGGTCTCTTCGGTCATCGGGCCGCCACCTCCTCGGAGACGGGGTTGTTGCAGCGCAGGTCGCCGCCGGTGGCGGTGGGTTCGAGCGGCGGAGGCCCCTCCAGGCAGGCGTCCACGACGTTGTCGCACCGGGGGGCGAACGCGCACCCCTCGGTCCACGGGATGTTGTCGGAGACCGACCCGCGGATGGCGTGCAGCCGCTCACCGCGGGGTGAGTCCAGCCGCGGCACCGAGTTGAGCAACCCGTGGGTGTACGGGTGCCGGGCGTGCGCGAACAGCTCGTGCCGTCGGGCCCGCTCCACGACTTTGCCGCCGTAGAGCACGTTGACTGTGTCACAGAGCCCGGCCACCACGCCCAGGTCGTGCGTGATCATCACGAGCGCGGTGCCGGTCTCGTCGACCAACTGCTTGAGCAGGGTGAGGATCTGCGCCTGGATGGTCACGTCGAGCGCGGTGGTCGGCTCGTCGGCGATCAGCAGCCGAGGCTTGCAGGCCAGTGCGATGGCGATCAGCGCGCGCTGGCGCATGCCGCCGGAGATCTGGTGCGGGTACTCGCTGAGTCGCCGTTGCGGGTCGGGAATCCCGACGGCGTCGAGCAGGTCGCGTGCTTCCCGCAGCGCCTGCTTGCGGTCCCGGCCCTGGTGGCGTTCCAGCACCTCGGCCACCTGGACGCCGATCGGGATGACCGGGTTCAGCGACGACAACGGGTCCTGGAAGATCATGCTGATCTCCCGGCCGCGCCGGTCCCGCATGTCGTCCGGTCGCAGCTTCAGCAGGTCGGCGCCGTCGAAGTGCACCTCGCCGCTGACCTTGTTGCCCCGCTTGGGCAGCAGGCCCATGATGGCCAGGCTGGTCACGCTCTTGCCGCAGCCGGACTCGCCGACCAGGCCGACGGTCTGCCCCGGCTCCACGGTGAAGCTGACCTTGTCGACGGCGGTGAAGGGCCGCTCGCCCCGCCGCTGGAACACGACGCTCAGGTCACGGACGTCGAGCAGGCTCATCGGGTCACTTCCTCTCGCCGGCTCACGCCGGCCGTGCTGATTGCGCGCACCGCGGTCACCGCCGGTTCTTCGGGTCGATCGCCTCGCGCATCGCCTCACCCAGCAGGGTGAAGCCGAGCGCGACCACGATGATCGCGAGCGCCGGGTAGTACGCCAGCTCCGGACGGACCTCGAAGTAGCGCTGACCGTCCACGCCGAGCATCAGGCCCCACTCGGCCCGGTTGATGTCCGGGTCGCCGAGGCCCAGGAACGAGAGCGCCGCGGCGTCCAGGATGGCCACCGCGAAGGTCAGGGTGGCCTGCACGATCACGGCGGTCAGTGAGTTGGGCAGCATGTGCCGCAGCACGATGTTGCGCTCCTTGACGCCGAGCGCGCGGGCGGCGAGCACGTGGTCGCTCTCCCGCTGGGCAAGCATCGAGCCGCGCAGCAGTCGGGCGAAGATCGGCACGTTGACGATGGCCACCGCGAAGATGACCGTCCACTGGCTCGATCGGCTGGCCATCGCGACCAGGGTGATCGCGAGCAGCAGGCTCGGCAGGGCCAGCATCACGTCGGTGAGTCGCATCAGGACGACGTCGACCCAACCGCCGAAGGCGCCGGCGACCGCGCCGATCAGCACACCGAGAGCCAGACCGATGAGGGTGGCGAGCACGCCCACGAACAGCGTCTGCCGCGCCCCGTAGATCATCCGGGTCAGGAAGTCCCGGCCGAGCGGGTCGGAGCCGAGCGGGAAGTCACCGCTGGCGCCCGGGATGCTGTCCACGGTGAGGTTCTTCGTGAGCTCCTCGAAGCGCTGCACCGGGTCGTGCGGCGCGATGAGCGGGGCGAAGATCGCCACCAGGACGAACAGTCCGACGATGCTGGCGCCGACGATGGCGACCGGGTTGCGCCGCAGCCGGCGCACGGCGTCGCGGACAAGGCTGATGCCGCCCCGGTCGGACGCGCTGGCGCGGGCCAACTCGTCCAGTCGTGCCTTCTTGCGGTCGCCGAGCACGCCGATGCTGCGTTCGCTCATGCCGGGGCGGGGCTTGTCGTCCCCGCTGCGGGGCGTCGGCGCTCCGGCCTGGGTGATGGGGTCACTCATCGCACACGCACCCTGGGGTCGATGAAGGCGTAGGAGAGGTCGACCAGCAGGTTGACCACCACGAAGACCAGCGCCGCGAGCAGGATGATCGCCTGGAGCACCGGGTAGTCCCGGCCGCCGCTGATCGAGTCAGTGATCAGCGTGCCGATGCCACCCCAGTTGTAGACCTTCTCGGTGAGCACCGCGCCGGAGAGGAGCGCGCCGGTCTGCAGGCCGATGGTGGTGACCACCGGGAGCAGCGCGTTGCGCAGGATGTGCCGGCCGCGGATGGTGCGGTGCCGCAGGCCCTTGGCCTCGGCGGTCCGCACGTAGTCCTCGTTGAGGACGTCGAGCACGCTGGCCCGGGTGATCCGCACGATCACCGCCAGCGGGATGGTGGCGAGCGTGATCGCCGGCAGGATCAGGTGCCACAGCGCGTCCGCGCTGGCGTCGAACTCCCGGGTGAGCAGGCCGTCGAGCACGAAGAAGCCGGTGACGTGGGTGTTGTCCAGACCCGTGGTGAGCCGTCCGGACGGCGGGAACCAGTGGATGTTCTGGGTGAAGACGTCCTTGAGCAGATAGCCCAGGAAGAAGATCGGGATGGAGATGCCGAGCAGGGTGCCGGCGATGGTGAGGTTGTCCAGCGATCGTCCGCGCCAGCGAGCGGCGAGGTAGCCGAGCGGCACCCCGAGTCCGACCGCGATGATCATCGCGGCGAGGGCCAGTTCGATGGTGGCCGGGAAGGCGCGGCTGATGACCTCGGTGACCGGGTCACCGGTCCGGATCGAGTTGCCGAAGTCGCCGGTGACGACTCGCTGCATGAACTTGCCGTACTGCACCAGGATCGGCTGGTCGTAGCCGAGCGCCTTGGTCAGCAGCACGCGGCGCTCGGGCGTGGCCCGCTCGCCGAGCAGCGCCTCGACCGGGCCACCGGGCAGGTTCCGCAGCCAGATGAAGATCAGCGCCGACAGCGCTATGAGGGTCACCACCAGCTGCAACAGGCGGCGGACTATGACTCGCAACATCTCTCACACACCAGACTCTCGATGAATCGCGGATCGGCCCGGGCCGGGAGGAACCCCGGACCCGGGCCGATCACGCCTACGGCCTCAGCCGAGGGACGTCACTTGCTGACGCTGACCGTGTTGAATCGCTCGTCGGTCAACGGGCTGGCCACCATGCCCTTGACGTCCTTGGTGACGACGATGGCCGGCGGGGCGTGCCAGAGCGGCACGGCCGGCAGCCACTTGGCGGCGATGTCCCGGTTGACCTGCTCCCAGGCCGCCTTCTTGCCGGCGTCGTCGACAGTGCCGTCGGCCTTGGTGATCGCGTCGAACATCTCGGTCATCGACTGGTCGCCGAACTCGACCTTGGCCCGGCCGAAGAACGTGCCGACGAAGTTGCCCGGGTCGTTGTAGTCACCGGTCCAGCCGAGGATGTGCAGGTCCTGCTTGCCGAACTGCTGCACGTCGTCCTTGAAGCCACCGTTCCACGGGCGAGGCACACCGTTGACCTTGATGCCCACGGCCTGGAGGTCGTTGGCGAGGACGGTGAAGATCTCCTGCGGGTTCGGCATGTACGGCCGGGAGACGTCCGGCGGGTAGTAGAAGTTCAGCGTCAGACCCTCGGCGCCGGCCTCCTTGAGGAGCTGCTTGGCCTTGTCCGGGTTGTACTCGTACTTCTGCACGTCCGGGGCGTAGCCGAGCACGGTGTCCGGCATGAACTCGTCGGCGACCTTGGCGCCACCCGGGCCCTTGGTCTGCACCAGCTGCTGGCGGTTGAGCGCGTAGGCGATCGCCTGGCGCACCCGCAGGTCCTTGAGCTTCGGGTTCTTCTGGTTGAGGCCCAGGTAGAGGACGTTGAACGCCGGGCGGTTGATGACCTGGAAGCCCTCACCCTCCAGCGCCTTGCGGTCGGCCGGGGCCGGGAAGTCGATGCCCTGGACGGTGCCGGCGCGGAGCTCCTGCTTGCGGGTGCTCTCGTCCTTGATGACCTTGATGATCACCTTGTCGACCTTGGCCTTGTCACCCCAGTAGTCCGCGTTGCGGTTCAGGGTGATCTCGTTCTTGGCCTTGTCCCAGCCACCGAAGGTGAACGGGCCGGTGCCGACCGGGTTGGTGGTGGCGAACGCGCTGTACTCGAACGAGTCGCCGTTCTGCTTCACCGTGTTGGCGTCGTACTTCTTCAGCGCCTCAGGGCTGGCGATCGAGAGCGAGGTCAGCGCGAACGCGCCGGGGAACGCCCCCTTGTACTGGTTGAGGGTGACGACGGCGGTGCCGCCGTCCTTCGCCTCACACTTGTTGTAGATCGCCTTGCCGGCGTCCGGGCTCTCGTTGTTGGCGAAGCCCCCGAAGACGTCCATGTAGTAGATCATCTGGGACTGGGCGGCAGCGCCCTTCATGTTGTACCAACGGTCGAAGTTGAAGCAGACCGCCGCGGCGTCGAACGGTGTGCCGTCGTGGAACTTCACACCCTGGCGGAGCTTGAACGTCCAGACCTTGCCCTCGGGGTCGTGCTCCCAACTCTCGGCCAGGCCGCCCTGCAGCTCCGCGGTGCCCGGCTTGTGGCTCACCAGGGTGTCGAACATCTGCCGGACCGGCCGGAACGACTCACCGTCATCGTTGAAGATCGGATCGAAGTTCTTCGGGTCACCGGCACCCGCGAAGATGAAGGTGCCGCCAGTCTTGGCCTCGCCACTGCCACCGTCGCGCTCGCTCTTCGCGCAGCCGGCCGCGCCGACCGCCAGAGCGGCAACGGCCGCGATGGCCACAGCCGATTTAAGCCTTCTCGCCTGCATCTCTCACCTCTGTCATGCGCATGACCACGCCGAGCTGTGGCTCGGTCCGTGTGCGGGAGGCTATGACATGTAACACCGGAAGCGGAACGGCCGTCAGGCAATCGCTACCAAGCCGACACCTTGCGCGGACGTCTGACAGTCGACGGCACGGCGAATACATAGAGCGACACATGACCCGACGCCACGAAGCCAGCCGTCGACGCCGGTTGCCGACGACCTCGGGACGCGTCAGGAGGGCGACGGCCAGGCCACGGGTGGTGGGCAGGCGGCCAGCCGCTCGACGGCCGAACCCGCCGCAGCGGTACCCAGGTCGTGGAAGGTCACGCGGTGGCAGGCGGTCAGGTTGCTCGCTCCGAACAACGTGCCGACAGGGGCGGAACCGTACACGACCACCACCAGGCCGGAAGTCCGGCGAACCTCCCGAACCTCGACCCGGGCACCCTCCGCGACCACCGCCAACCGTTCGTCGGTCGGCGCCGGGTCGCCGGTGGCGACCACCGCGGCGGCGTACGCCTGGGCGTCACGGGTCACGGCGGCTTCGGCCCCGGCCTCCTCCGCGCGGGTGTCCGCGGCCAGTCGCCGGCTCCCCACCTCGATCGCCACGATGACGCCAGCGATCACCAGGGCCAGCACGACCACCAGCACCGCCGGAGCCCAGGACCGCTGGTCCGGCCGCCGCGTCGCCACACGCCACCTCCCCCGGGTACGCCGGTGGGCCCGCGCTCGTCGCACGGACCCACTCAGTTGTAGCCCACCCCCGACAGTCTGTGGGGGGTCAGACGGCTCGGCGGCCCTCGAAGGCCCGGCCCAGGGTGATCTCGTCGGCGTACTCCAGATCGCCGCCAACGGGCAGCCCACTGGCCAGCCGGGTCACCGCGATCCCCATCGGCTTCACCATCAGCGCCAGATAGGTGGCGGTCGCCTCGCCCTCCGTGTTCGGATCGGTGGCCAGGATCAACTCCCGGACCGCGCCGCCGCTCAACCGGGTCATCAGCTCGCGGATGCGCAGGTTGTCCGGGCCGATCCCCTCTAGCGGATTGATCGCGCCGCCGAGCACGTGGTAGCGACCGCGGAACTCACCGGTCCGCTCGATGGCCACCACGTCCTTGGGTTCCTCCACCACGCACAGCACCTCGTCGGTGCGGCGCTGATCGCGGCAGATCCGGCACTGCTCGGACTCGGCCACGTTGTAACAGGTCGTGCAGAAGCGCACCAGCTCCTTGACCTTGCGCAGCGCGCCGGCCAGCCGGTTGACGTCGGCCGGGTCGGCCGACAGGACGTGGAACGCGATCCGCTGGGCGCTCTTCGGGCCCACGCCCGGCAGTCGTCCCAGCTCGTCGATCAGATCCTGGATGGCGCCTTCGTACATCTGCCGGCTCAGAAACCGGGCAGGCCGAGGCCGCCCATGCCGCCGGCGACCGGACCCATCTTGCGCTCGGTCAACTCGCGCGCGGCCTCGGCGGCGTTGTGCACGGCCGCGACCACCAGGTCTTCGAGGGTCTCCACGTCGTCCGGGTCGACGGCCTTCGGGTCGATCTTGATGGCCTTCAGGTCACCGGAGCCGGAGACGGTCGCGGTGACCAGCCCTCCGCCGGCCGTGCCGGTCAGCTCGGCCTCGGCCAGCTCGGCCTGGGCGGCGGCGATCTGCTGCTGCATCTTCTGCGCCTGCTTCAGCATCTGCTGCATGTTCGGCTGTCCACCTGGGCGCACGGATGGCTCCTTCTCGCACTCGTCTGCTCGGCCGCCGACCAGCCTAACCGCTGGGACCGACCCCGCCCCGCCCGGTGCGTCCGCCCACGCCGGGCATGCCGGCTTCCGCACGCGGGCCGGGAACGACCGGGTTCACAACCGGCCGACGAGCCGCCCGCCCGAACGACCCGCTAGGTATGGCTGGCACCACCCCGAACCGGCCCTCTGCGGGTAGTGCGTCGGCACCCACCGCGCTGGTCTGCTCGACAGCATGAACCTCAACCCCGCGGGCCGGGTCGGCGCACTGTGCTGGGTGATCGCCGCACCGGTCTTCCTCGTCGCCAGCCTGGTCACCGGCCTGCGCTGGCGCGAGCCGGCCTACAGCTGGGCCAGCCACAACATCAGCGACCTCGGCAACGTCCACTGCGGCATCTGGGACACCACCCGACCCCGGTACGTCTGCTCCCCCTGGCACCCGTTGATGAACGCCGCGACACTGGCCACGGCCGTGCTGCTCGCCGCCGGGCTCCTGCTGACCTGGCGGTTGCTCGGTCGCGGCGCGGTGGTGCGCTCCGCGCAGACGCTGCTGTTGCTGGCGGCCGGCGGGTACGCCCTGGCGGCCCGCTACCCGGCCGACGTCGACGAGAACCTGCACGTCCTCGGCGCATTCCTGATCATGGGACTGGGCAACGTCGGGCTGCTCCTCGCCGGCTTCGCGCCGCACACCACGGTGCTCGGCCGGTGGCGAGCGCTCACCCTTGCCGCCGGGTTGACCGCGCTTGCGGGGACCGTGCTGTTCTTCGCCCAGCAGGGTTTCGGGATCGGAGTGGGCGGTATGGAACGCGTAGCAGTGCTGCCCTTCCCCGTGTGGGCCTGCTGCCTGGGCGCCCTGCTCGCCGAAACCCCGCCCGGCCCCGTCGCTCAGGAGGCCGCGGTGTCGGCCGAGAGCCACACCACTTCATGATCGACGGGGCAGGGCGTCAGCGGGCGTCCACCTCGTCGATCTTCTCGGCGCCGAAGGTCTCCCGGAGCAGCCGTACCGCCTGCTCCTCGCTCGACTCCCGGGCGGTCTTCTCGTCGATGACCTCGTCCAACGGTTCGTCGCCCGGGTCGAACCCCTCGTAGGTCGGTACCGCCGCCGGTGCCGCGCCGCTCGGGCGCCTCCCGCGCTGCGGGCCGTCGAAGTCCGGGTCGTAAGGCGGTTCGCCGGCCCATTCGGCGTCCGCGACGGGCCGGGCCGCCGATGCGGTACGCGCGCCGCGCCCCGCCGCCGCCGCTCGTGCGGCGGCGATGGCGCTGCTCACCGGTGCGCCACCGGCTGCCGCCGGCTGCCGGGCCGCCGGCGTCGGGTTGGCCGCCCGTGCGTCCGGCTGACCGGTCACGGCGCCGGAGCCGCCGGAGCCGCCACCGTTCGCCCCCGGGCCGGCACCGTTCGATTTGGTGTGGGCCGCGTCGGCGCCGTTCACGCCTGTCGACACGGGTGCGGAGGAGCCGCCCGAGGCGGAGTCGCGGTCGTCCACGGCGGTACCGCCCGGCCGGGCGGCCTCCGGCCAGTCGTCGTCATCCGTCGCCTGGGCGGCGGGAGCATTGCCACCGGGGCGCGCAGCCTCCGGCCAGTCGTCCTCGTCGTCAGGTGTCGCAGCCGCCGGGGTGTTCGTCGAGCCAGCCGCGGCGGCCGTGTTCGTCGAGGCCGGAGACACGTTGGGCGATGTGTTCGTGGGGGCAGGTCGGACATCCGCCGAAGCAGGCGACGCGGCGGCAGCGGCCGGCGCGGCAACCGAGGCCGACGTCGGCGCAACCGCGGTCGGCGCGGCCTGGGTCGGCGCGGTCGGCTGCGCGGCAGAGGTCGGAGCGGTCGGGGTCGGCGCGAACGGCTGGGCGGCAGCGGCCGGCACGGCAGCGGCCGGCGCGGACGGCTGCGCGGCAGCGGTCGGAGCGGCCGAGGTCGGCGCGGTCGGTGCCGGCGCGGCAGCGGTCGGGCGGGGCGGCGCGGCCGGCTGGGAGCGCGGTGGGCCGGACAGCGACACGCCACCCCGCTCGCCGGCCACCTCGCAGCGGATCTGCCAGCGTCCGCCCAGCTCCTCGTAGAGCGCGTCGGTGAGCACCGCCGAGTGGTCGGCCATCATCTTGGCCAGCACGGTGGACTTCACCGTCAGCACCAGCATGTCGCCGTCGAGTTCCCGCACCACCGCGTCGCGCATGAGGGCGGCGATCCGCTTGTTGGTCCGGTTGACCTTGCCGACCACGTCGGGCCAGGCCCGGCGAACGGCCACCGCGTCCAGCGCGGCGGCCGGCGCACCGGGGCGAGGCGGCACGGGTGTCGCCGGGTCGGGCAGCACGGCCGACGGCGGCACCACGCGACGCGGGGCCGGCGAGACGGGTGCAGCGGCCGGATCAGTGGAGGTCGACGCGGCGACGGCCGACGCACCGGGCGAGGCCGGAATCGGTGAGTCGGCCCTCGATGGCGCGTGCGCGGCCGGTACGCCGGGAACGCGAGCGCCCGAACCCACAGCACCCGAACCCACAACGCCCGAACCCACAACGCCCGAGCTCGCAGTGTCTGCGGCCCGCGCGCCGGGGGTCGGGGACGCGGTCGGGTCGACGTCCCACGGCGGTGCGGAGGTCGGGGCATTGGCGGGTGCCGGGGTGGCGGCAGCCGGGACCGGAGGGGCGTGCTGTGGGCGTACCCCTTGGTGGGCTGCTGACGCGGAGCCGGCGGCGGCCGACGGCGCGTCGGTGCTGCCCAGGGTGAGCCGGCGTTCCATCCGTTCGAGGCGCTGGAGGAGGCCGCCGGCGGAGTCGTCCACGCCGGGCAGCAGCATCCGGGCGCAGATCAGCTCCAGCAGCAGGCGGGGCGCGGTGGTGCCGCGCATCTCCACCAGGCCGTCGTGCACGATGTCGGCGCAGCGGGAGAGCGTGGCCGGGCCGAGTTGGGACGCCTGGGCGGCCATCCGCTCGATCTGGTCGGCGGGGCCGTCGATGAGGCCCTTCGCGGCGGCGTCCGGCACCTGCTGGATCACGATCAGGTCGCGCAGCCGTTCCAGCAGGTCGGAGGCGAACCGGCGCGGGTCGTGCCCGGCCTCGGCGACCCGGTCGACGGTGGCGTACGCGGCGGCGCCGTCACCGGCGGCCAGCGCGTCGCACATCTCGTCGATCAACGCGGCGTCGGTGACCCCGAGCAGCGCGGCGGCGCGGGCGTAGCTGACGCCCTCCGGGCCGGCGCCGGCGATGAGCTGGTCGAGCACGGAGAGGCTGTCCCGGGCGCTGCCGCCACCGGCGCGAACCACCAGCGGGAAGACCGCCGGCTCGACGGCGACGCCCTCGGCCTGGGTGAGCTGCTCCAGGTACGGGCGGAGGATCTTCGGCGGGATCAGCCGGAACGGGTAGTGGTGGGTCCGCGACCGGATCGTGCCGAGGACCTTCTCCGGCTCGGTGGTGGCGAAGATGAACTTGACGTACTCCGGGGGCTCCTCGACGAGCTTGAGCAGGGCGTTGAAGCCCTGGGTCGAGACCATGTGCGCCTCGTCGATCACGTAGATCTTGAAGCGGCTGCTGGCTGGCGCGAAGAACGCGCGCTCGCGCAGCTCACGGGCGTCGTCGACACCACCGTGGCTGGCCGCGTCGATCTCGATCACGTCGATGGAGCCGGCGCCGTCGATGGCGAGCGAGCGGCACGACTCACACTTGCCGCACGGCTCGGGGGTGGGGCCCTGCTCGCAGTTGAGCGAGCGGGCCAGGATCCGGGCGCTGGACGTCTTGCCGCAGCCACGGGGGCCGGAGAAGAGGTAGGCGTGGTTGAGCCGGCCGCTGCGCAACGCCTGCGACAACGGCTCGGTGACGTGCTCCTGCCCGATGACCTCGGCGAAGGTACGTGGCCGGTACTTGCGGTAGAGCGCCAGCGTCACTCGTCCCGCCTCCTCTCGACCGAGCCATTCTGCGCCGGTCGGGCGCGGGTGACCACCCACCCCGCCGGGCAGCTTGGGTTACCCCGGGTTGCCGCGCTTGATCGACTCCATCTCGGCGACGTGGCGGTATCCACGGCCCAGAACAGCCCCACATCGGCGACCTGGAGTGGATCAAGGCCCCGGAGACAAAAAGGCCTCCCGTGCACCCGGCAGAGCTCGCTTATCCTTGCTGCCTTCCGGCCCTGGGGAGGTTCACGAGATACCGCCGCACGGGAGGTGACGCCAACCCTACCCGACGGCTCGTCGATCTTCAGGGGGTGGTGGGGTGGCCCGGCCGGCAAGGGCCTGTATCCTGGCTCGCGGAGGATTCGCCTAGAGGCCTAGGGCGCACGCTTGGAAAGCGTGTTGGGTTTACACCCTCACGAGTTCGAATCTCGTATCCTCCGCTCGCCTGAGCAGCAGAAACGCCCAGCAGACCGATAACAGGTCGGCTGGGCGTTCTTGCTGTGGTCTCATCGACGCCATGGCCGAGACCGCGTGGGAGTGGGACGAGACGTTGTACGCGGGCAGCGCGCACCACTACAGCGTGGGCCGGCTGCCCTATCCGCCCGAACTCGTCGACGCCATCCGTACGGCGCTCGACCTGGATGGCACCGGTCGCCTCCTGGACGTCGGGTGTGGCCCCGGGTCGTTGACGCTGCTGCTGGCGCCGCTGTTCGAGGCGGCGGTGGGGGTCGACCCCGACCGGGACATGCTCGCCGAGGCGCAGCGCAGAGCCGCCGAGTCGGGGGCCACCGCCGTCGAGTGGCGGCACCTGCGCGCCGAGGCTCTGCCGGCCGACCTGGGTACGTTCCGGGTGGCGACGTTCGCCCAGTCGTTCCACTGGATGGACCGGCCGTTGGTGGCCCGGCGAGTCCGCGACATGCTCGCGCCCGACGGGGCCTGGGTCCACGTCAGCGCCACCACTCATCAGGGCGTGACCGGAAACGACGACAGGTTGCCCTACCCGCGACCGCCCTGGCCGCAGATCACCGAGCTGGTCGCGCGCTACCTGGGGCCGGTGCGCCGGGCCGGTCAGGGGTCGCTGCCCGCCGGCACCCCCAGCGGCGAGGGCGAGATCATGCTCGCGGCGGGCTTCACCGGCCCCACCCGGGTCACTGTCGAACAGGGGATGGTCGTGGAACGCCCGGTGGACGAGATCGTCTCGGCGGTGTTCTCGCTGTCCAGTTCGGCACCGCACCTGTTCGGCGATCGGCGGCCCGCGTTCGAGGCCGACCTGCGCGAGCTGTTGACGGCGACGGCGCGGGACGGCCGCTTCGCCGAGCGACGACGCGACATCGACATCGTGATCTGGCGACCCTGACCGGCGGAGCGAGCTTTGCGGCCGCGTCTTCGAGGGCTGGCGCGGCTGGCCCGCGCGCCGAAACGACGAGATCTTGGACAGTTTCCGTTCGGAGCTAACGGAAATTGTCCAAGATCTGGAGCCAGACCGCCCGCCGGACCTCCCGTCGGCGGGCCGGCAGAGGTCCACGGCGGCGCGTACCGTGCCCAGACTCTCACCCCCGGGCGCGAGTCCAGGAGAAGAAGCGCTCGGTGAGCCGGGCCGGGTCGACGTCCCGGAGGTGTTCACCGGCCTCGGCCTGGAGCGTCGCCAGGTAGATGGTCAACGCCAGCCGGTCCTGCCGGTACTCCCCGAGCAGTCGCAGTTTCGCTGGCGAGCAGGGCCAGGCGATGCCGCACGCCTGACATCGCCAGGTGGGTCGGATCGGCAGGTGGTTCCGGTGGCGACGGCGGGGCAAGAGTCAGCCTCCTTCGCTGGTGGAGGGAGTCACCCCGCCTCCGCGTCGGGGCGACCCCGGACTGACGCCGACCGCCGGGTTGCTGCGCCTCCACCGGCCACGCCGTCTTCTGCAACCACCCTCGGGCGCGTCACCGGGCAGATACAGGGCGTAGCTATATGGTTCTCAGATATTCGAGACATCCGATGGAGGGGCCGTGAACGACGCGCTGCGGGTGGCACTGAACGACACCGGGCACACCACCGAATCGCTCGCCGAGACCGTCGGCGTCGACCCGAAGACCGTGGCGCGCTGGCTGACCGAGGGCCGCATCCCGCATCCTCGGCACCGGTTCGCGGCAGCGGAAGCCCTCCACAAGGACGTGTCGGACATCTGGCCGGACACTTCAAGACGTCGTGACCCCATCTGGTTTCGTCCGTGGCAGGAGATCGAGCGCGAGGCGGTGTCGCTGCGCTCATTCGAGTCAACCGTCCTGCCGGGCCTGCTCCAGACCGAGGCGTACGCCCGCGCGGTCCTCGGCGGCGCGGGCCTGATCCCCCGCGGCGAGATCGAGCGGCACCTCACCGTGCGGCTCAACCGGCAGGGCGTGCTGAAGCGGGACGACCCGCCGCAGTTCACGGCCGTCATCGACGAGGCGATCCTCCGCCGGCCGGTGGGCGGCCGGGCGACCATGCGCGAGCAGCTGCTGGCCGTGGTCGCCGCCTGCGCGGAGCCGCACATCCGGGTGCACGTGGTGCCCAGCGCGGTCGGCGCGTACGCCGGCCTCAACGGGCCGTTCGTGATCGCCCACAGCCACGACCATCGGGTCGCCGGCTACCTGGACAACCAGCTTCAGGGACAAGTCGCTAGCGACCCCGACGACATCGCGGCCATGATGGCGGCATGGGAAAACGTGCGCGGCGAGGCGCTGTCGCACTGGCAGTCGGTCGATCTGATGACGGAAGTGGCGGAGACATGGAGCTGAACGGCGCCCGGTGGCGCAAGAGCAGCCGCAGCAGCGGCAACGGTGGCAACTGTGTCGAGGTCGCCGACAACCTGCCCGGCGTGATCGGCGTACGCGATTCCAAGGACCCGAGCGGCCCGGCGCTCGCCTTCGCGCCGACGGCCTGGCGCGCGTTCGTCACCCAGGTCGCCCGCCGCGCCTGACACCCGCGAGGGCTCACCGCCGCAGATCTTGGACAGTTTCCGTTCACGCGGAACGGAAAATGTC
>NZ_JBFAPG010000078.1:0-17478 GCF_040675595.1 Micromonospora sp. NPDC049580 | reverse complement strand
CCCCCGTTCGCGACCGCGGACGGGGGCACCGACCGTCTGCACCCCCAGCGCGATCGGGCGTCACGGCAGCGCGCAGGGTTCCCGCCAGGCGTCCAACGCCCGGTCCTTGCGTATCGACGCGAAGCCGTAGCCGACCGTGGTGACGCAGAAGTCGTCGGTCGAGCCGGTGTACTCCACATGGAAGACCGGCTTGCCCGCGTCCACGAACGGCAGCAGCTTGGCGCACTGGTCCAGCCGGACGCACTCCTCGTTGACCACGAAGTCGAAGTCCGGCGCCAGCGCCGCGAGCTGCGGCACGTCGTTGACCAGCCCGGGGGAGAGGTCCAGTGTGCGGGCCAGCTGGGCCAGCCGGCGGTTGAACAGCAGTTGGTCGTCGAAGCCGAGGGGGAAGCCGCTGCGGTGGACGTACCCGTCGGCGTCGGAGAGGGCGACCGCGCCGAAGCCCTTGCCCCGGCACAGCCGGAACCGGTCGGCCAGCACCGGCTCCAACGCGTCCCACCCCCGTACGTCCAGCCACCGGCTGCCGGGCTGTGGGCCGGCCGCACCCTGCACGGCGGCGGGCACCCGGCTGGCGTCCGGGTCGGTCGAGCGCAGCGAGCCGACGGGCACCTGGCAGATCAGCCGTCGGTCACGGGCGCGTAGTTCGGCCGTCTGCGCGGCGGTGGTGGCCACCGGGTCGAGCAGGAAGACGTCGGCGTCCACCGTCGGGTCGAGCGGGCCGTCGAGTTGCCACTGCCACTGCCAGTGACGGGCCTGGGTGGCCGGCCACGGGGTGGGCGCGCCCGGCGGGATCAGCTCGCGGCGGCACCCGTACGCCGGCACCACCAGGATGAGCGCGACACCGGCCGACACGATCCTGCGCAGCGGGCGTGCGACGGCACGTCGCCGCAGCCGGATCCGCATCGGCAGCTCCCGGGTCCTGGGCGGCTGGTCGCCGCCCACACCGGCACGCCGCCCCCACGTCCGGTCCGGCGTGCCTCACCGGGTCCAACGAGCGCGGGGGCGTGGGCGACGCGCCCTCAGCGCGGCGCCGCGAAGACCTGCGTCCAGTACGGCCCGTTGCTGCTGGCGATGCCGACGCCGATCTCGGTGAACGCGCAGTTGAGGATGTTGGCCCGGTGCCCCGAGCTGTTCATCCAGGCGTCCATCACGGCGGCCGGCGTCTTCTGGTTCCACGCCACGTTCTCGCCGTAGGTGCGCCAGGCGTAGCCGACGCGGTCCAGCCGGACGCCGGTGTTGCTGCCGTCGCTGCCGGTGTGCGACATGTTCTGGTGGTCGGCCTGGTCCTGGCTGTGCCGCTGCGCGGCGGTCATCAGCTTGTCGTCGACGCTCAGCGCCTTGCAGCGGGCCTTGGCCCGCTCGGCGTTGACCAGGTCCACCACCTCCTGGGCCTGGGCGCTGACGGTGCCGCTGCCGCCTCCGGAGCCGCTGGTGCTGCTCGGGGCCTTGCTGCGCTCGGCGCTGCGCCGGGACGTGGCGGTGGTCCGCGACGCGGCCGGGGTGGGCTTGACCACCTTGCTCGGCGACGGGCTCGGCCGTGCCGGGCTGGGCGAGCTGGTCGGGGAGGGGGCGACCAGGGCGTCACGCGCCGGCTCGTCGGTCGGGCCGTTCCCGCCGGGCATCGCGAGCGCGCCGACGCCGACGCTCACCACGAGGGTGGCTGCCGCGGCGGCGCCGCCGATCATCAGCGGACGACGCCAGCGCCGGGGTGAGCGGTGCCGTCCGCTGCCGGTCCGTCCGTTGCCGGCGGCCTCCGTGCTCCAGCCGCCGGTGGTCTCCGCGTCGGACTCGGTACGCCAGCCGTCGCTGACCTCGGTGGGCCGGGCGTCGTCGTGCCAGCCGCCGGTCGCTTCCTCACCTCGTCCGAGGCCCGGCCATTCGGTGGTCGGTGCCTCCACGGGCGCGGGCTGCCAGCGGGCGGTGGGCTCCGCGCGGTGCCACTCGTCGCCGGGCTGGTCTGGGTCGTCGCCGAACAGGTAGGTCGAGCGGGGCTCCGGACGGTCGCGCAGCCAGTCCGGCTCGTCGGTCGGCCGCTCGGCGCGCCGGGGGGCGCCGTTCGGGTCCATCGGGTCGGTCCAGCCGTACACGGCTCTGCCTCCACGGGGTCGGTTGCGGGCCGGGGTGACGCTACGACTCGCCCGCGACCTGCGGCAACGTGGCTAAGGAAGAGTTAAGAGGAAGTCGGACGTCCAGGCGCTGACTTCCCCGAATCCCGGCGTACAGTAAAGGAGTCCGGACAGAGCGTGTCCGTGCCTTGCGGCAGCCCCCCGACAAGTGGACAGGTCGACGTGGAGATGATCTACGGCCTGCGAGAACTTGACGAAGGAGGGGTTTGCGGCTCAATATATAGGTGTCGCCAGTCGCGCCCGGTCATGCCCAGATACACCTGGAATGACAGCCGCGTACAAAATTGGGCGCGCGTTGGCCGGCCTTTCCGGCAGCGCATATCAAGGAGTCAGCATGGCGAAGGCCCTCTACGGCCACGTAGGTGCAGCGCCCGACCGGCGTCTGCTCGACGAGGTCACCCGACTGCGTGCCAGGGTTCAGGCACTGGAGTTCGAGATCACGCGTCTGCGTGCCGACAATGATCGGCTCGCGGCGGCTGCGGCGGAAGCGGACGACCTGCTCCGTCTCGCCGAGCCGGCGCTGACCTGATCTTCGGGGCGGAAAACTGAATCGCAGCACCACCGCAAAAATGCGCGCCGACACCTCTGTGCCGGCGCGCAACGCTGTCCGGCACCTTTCGTGCCCGACCATTTGTGATCTTGTAACCGGCTCCGTGATAACCGCAGCACAGTTTCACCGAAACAAGCCGGGCGGCGGGCCGATCATGAGCGTTGTTTGTCTTTCTCGGCCCTGCCGTTACACCAGCGCGGTCGGCCCGCGGTCACCGTCCGCGCCGCCCGCCGGGACCACCCGGGGCGGGTCGCGTGCCGGGTCGGTCCCGCCATCGGGTTAGTCTGCGGGTTCACCCAGGTCCGCGCAGCCGGCGACGGTACGGCGGCCACCGGACGAGGATCGAGTAGGTGTATCTCAAGAGCCTGACGGTGAAGGGCTTCAAATCCTTCGCCTCCGCCACGACGTTGAAGCTGGAGCCCGGGATCACCTGCGTGGTGGGCCCGAACGGCTCCGGCAAGTCCAACGTCGTCGACGCCATCGCCTGGGTGCTCGGCGAGCAGGGCGCCAAGGCGCTGCGCGGCGGCAAGATGGAGGACGTCATCTTCGCCGGCACCGCCGGCCGTGCGCCGCTGGGCCGCGCCGAGGTCACCCTCACCATCGACAACACCGACGGCGCGCTGCCCATCGAGTACACCGAGGTCTCCATCACCCGCCGGATGTTCCGCTCCGGCGAGAGCGAGTACGAGATCAACGGCAACTCCTGCCGCCTGCTCGACATCCAGGAGCTGCTGTCCGACTCCGGCATCGGCCGGGAGATGCACATCATCGTCGGTCAGGGCCGGCTCGACGGCATGCTGCACGCCAAGCCCGAGGACCGCCGGTCGTTCATCGAGGAGGCGGCCGGCGTCCTCAAGCACCGCAAGCGCAAGGAAAAGGCGCTGCGCAAGCTCGACGCGATGCAGGTGAACCTCAACCGGCTCACCGACCTCACGGCCGAGTTGCGCCGCCAGCTCAAGCCGCTGGGCCGGCAGGCGGAGGTGGCCCGGCGTGCCGCCACCATTCAGGCCAACCTGCGCGACGCCCGGTTGCGACTGCTCGCTGACGACCTGGCCACGCTGCGGACCACCCTGGACCGGGAGATCGCCGACGAGACCGCTTTGCGGGAGCGACGCGAGCAGATCGAGGGCGAGCACACCGAGGTGCAGGGCCGGCTCGGCGAGTTGGAGGGCGCCCTCGCCGAGGACGCGCCGCTGCTCGCCGCCGCGCAGGACACCTGGTACAAGCTCTCCGCCCTGCAGGAACGCTTCCGCTCGATCGAGCAACTGGCCCGCGAGCGGCTGCGGCACCTCAGCGCCACCGGCGACGACGAGCGGCCCGGCCGCGACCCCGACCAGCTGGAGGCCGAGGCGGAACGCGTCCGCGAGCAGGAGGAGGAGCTGCGCGCGGCGCTCACCGACGACCAGATCCGGCTGGCCGAGGCGGTCGAGCACCGCCAGGAGCTGGAACGGCAGCTCGCCGCCGCCGAGCGGGAGCTGGTGGCCGCCGCCAAGGCCATCGCCGACCGGCGCGAGGGCATGGCCCGGCTCACCGGCCAGGTCAACTCGGCGCGAGCCCGGACCACGAGCGCCGGTGAGGAGATCGAACGCCTCGCCGTCGCGCACGCCGACGCGCTGGGCCGCGCCGAGCAGGCGCAGGCCGACCTGGACGCGGTGGCCGCGCAGTCCACCGAGGCGGACCGGGACAACGCCGACCTGGACGCCCGGCACGCCGAGGCGGTTGCCGTCCAGGACCGGGCGCAGGCAACGGTCCGGTCGCTGACCGACGCCGAGCGGGCCGCCGAGAAGGACGCCGCCACCTGGAAGGCCCGCGAGGAGGCGCTCGCCCTGGGGCTGCGGCGCAAGGATGGCGCGGGAGCGCTGCTCGCCCGCGCCGGCGACGTGCCCGGCCTGCTCGGTAGTCTCGCCGGGCTGCTCACCGTCGCGCCGGGGCACGAGGCCGCGCTGGCCGCCGCGCTCGGGGGACTCGCCGACGCGGTCGCCGTCAGCGGGGTGGACGAGGCCGTCGAGGCGATGCGGCTGTTGAAGATCTCCGACGCCGGTCGCGCGGGCCTGCTGGTCGGCAGCCCGGCGGGGCCCGGCATGACGGGCTCGGCCGACGCGCTGCGCCCGAAGCTGCCCGACGGCGCCCGCTGGGCCCCCGACCTGGTGGAGTGCACGCCCGACATTCGTCCGGCGGTGCACCGGGCGCTGCGCGACGTGGCGCTCGTCGACGACCTCGCCGCCGCGGCCGAGCTGGTCGCCGGCAACCCCGAGCTGCGGGCCGTCACCCCGGACGGGGACGTGGTCGGGGCGTACGCGGCGGCCGGCGGATCGGCCAAGGCGCCCAGCTACATCGAGGTGCAGGCGGCCGTCGAGGAGGCCCGCACCAATCGGCTCGCCGCCGAACGGGCCGGCGCCGAGCTGCGCGACCAGCTCGTCGAGGCGCGTGCCGAGGTCGCCGCCGCCAAGGAGGCCGTGCAGCACGCCGCCGCCGAGAAGCGCGAAGCGGAGAGCCACCGCAACGCCGCCGCCCGCCGGCTCGCCGAGCTGGGCGCGGCCGCCCGCTCGGCCAAGGCGGAGACCGACCGGCTGGGTGAGTCCCGGGCCCGCGCCGAGGCGGCCCGGCAGCGGGACCTCGACACGCTCGACGAGCTGGAGGAGCGGCTGCGGCTGGCCGAGGAGACCCCGGTCGACGCCGAGCCCTCCACCGAGGAGCGGGATCAGCTCGCCGCCATGGTGCCGCAGGCCCGGCAGAACGAGATGGAGGTCCGGCTCGCCGTGCGTACCGCCGAGGAGCGGGTCTCCTCGATCGCCGGCCGGGCCGACTCCCTCGCCCGGCAGGCCACCGCGGAGCGGGCCGCCCGCGAACGCGCCGCGGCCCGGCGGGCCGCGCGCACCCGGGGCGCGGGCATCGCCCGGGCCGTCGCCGGCGGCGCCCGGGAGGCGCTCACCCGACTCACCACGTCGATCGCGGCGGCCGAGGAGCACCGCGACGCCGTCGCGCGGGAGCGCGCCGCCCGCGAGGCCGAGCTCCAGGAGGTACGCGGGGCAGCCAAGCGGCTCGGCGCGGAGCTGGAGCGGCTGACCAGCCAGGTGCACCGCGACGAGGTGGCCCGCGCGGAGCAGCGCCTGCGCATCGAGCAGCTGGAGGCGAAGGCCGCCGAGGACTTCGGGCTGGACGTGGAGACGCTGGTCGCCGAGTACGGCCCCACCCAGCCCGTTCCGCCCACCCAGGCGGACGTGGCGGCGGCCGAGCGTGACGGTCTGCCGGTGCCCGAGCCGGTCCGCTACGAGCGGCCGGTGCAGGAGAAGCGGGCCGCCAAGGCGGAACGCGAACTGGCCCTGCTCGGCAAGGTCAATCCGCTCGCGTTGGAGGAGTTCGCCGCGCTGGAGGAGCGCTTCAAGTTCCTCTCCGAGCAGTTGGAGGACCTCAAGGCGACCCGGCGGGACCTGCTCACCGTCGTGAAGGACGTGGACGAGCGGATCCTGGAGGTCTTCGCCAGCGCGTTCGAGGACACGGCCCGGGAGTTCGAGCAGGTGTTCACGGTGCTCTTCCCCGGCGGGGAGGGTCGGCTGATCCTCACCGACCCCGAGGACCTGCTGACCACCGGCGTCGAGGTCGAGGCCCGACCGCCGGGCAAGAAGATCAAGCGGCTGTCGCTGCTCTCCGGTGGCGAGCGGTCGCTGACCGCGGTGGCCATGCTGGTGGCGATCTTCCGCGCCCGGCCGAGCCCGTTCTACATCATGGACGAGGTGGAAGCGGCCCTGGACGACGTGAACCTGGGTCGGCTGATCACATTGCTGGCACAGTTGCGGGAGAAGAGCCAGCTGATCGTCATCACGCACCAGAAGCGGACGATGGAGATCGCCGACGCGCTCTACGGGGTGACCATGCGCAGCGGGGTCACCCAGGTGATCAGTCAACGGCTCAACCGGGCCGACGAGGACGACCAGCGGCCCGGCCGCGGCGAGGAGAACGGGTAGTGGCTCGGGAACGCGCGACGGCGCTCCTGCTGGACTTCGACGGCGTACTGCGCCGGTGGGACCCGGCGGTGGCCGCCGATGTCGAGCGGGAGTACGGCCTCGCCGAGGGGGTGGTCGGCGACATCGCCATGCAGTGGGGGCGGCTCCAGCCGGTGCTCACCGGCCAGGTCAGTCACGCCGAGTGGGTGAGCAGCGTGGCGGACGCCCTGACCGAGTCGGTGGGCAGCCCCCAACGGGCCCGCGCCGCCGTCGAGCAGTGGCAGAGCTACCGGGGAGAGGTCGACCAGGAGGTGCTGGCGTTCGTCCGGGAGGTCCGCGCGGCGGGCGTCCGGGTGGGGCTGGGCACCAACGCCACCGACCTGCTCGACACCGACCTGGCCGCGCTCGGCCTGGTCGGCGAGCTGGACGTGGTGGTCAACTCCTCCACGCTCGGGGTGCACAAGCCGACGCCGGAGTACTTCGAGGCCGCCTGCCAGGCGCTGGCCACCCCGCCGGCCCGGGTGCTCTTCGTCGACGACGAGGACTGGGCCGTACGGGGCGCCCGGTCCGCCGGGCTGTCGGCGCACCGCTGGGGCGGCCACGCCGACCTGCGCTACCTGCGGGCGGCCCTGGACTGCTGAGCGGCGCGGTAGGAGGGGCGCCTTGGCTGACCCGCGAGGCCGACATGCTGACAAGCGGTATACCTCAGAGACATAAATATGTCTCTGAGGTATACCGCTCACCACCGCATCCGCCCCGGCGGAGGTGACCGAGGGTGACCGTTCTACCGTACGGTGCCGGAACCGGTTGACCGGGCCTGTTCACTCGCCGGTGACGCCGTCGATGCGTTCCCGGATCAGGTCGGCGTGGCCGTTGTGCCGGGCGTACTCCTCGATCATGTGCACGTACACCCAGCGCAGGTTGAACGTGCGCTTCTTCGCGCTGACCTCGGTGAACGTCTCGTCGAGCGAGTGCCCGGCGGCGGCCGCGCGGGCCAGGGCCACCTCGCGGTAGAAAATGGCGAAGTCCGCCTCGGCGTCGGCGGCGCTCACGTCGTGGTCGGCGTCCGGGTTCTCCGGCGTGAAGTACGGGTAGTCGACGCGCTCGCCGGCGAAGTTCTCCCGGAACCACCACGCCTCCACCTCGGCGAGGTGCCGGACGAGGCCGAGCAGGGTCAGCCCGGACGGCTCGACGCTCGGAGTGCGCAACTGCTCCTCGGTGAGACCTGCGCACTTGAGCAGCAGTGTCTGCCGGTGGTAGTCGAGCCAGCCGTCGAGCATGGTGCGCTCGTCGCCGACGTACGGTTCCGGGTTCCGGGTGATCTCCGGTGCGATCCACGTCATGGCGCGCATCCTGCCCGGCACACTGACCTGACGCGACGGGTTATTCAGGGCACCACGACGACGGGCCAGTGACCCTTGCGGACCAGCCGGGTGGCGACCGAGCCGACCAGCCGGTGACCGGCCTGCTCGGACGCGCCCACCACCACCATGTCGGCCTGGAACTCGTCGGCCGCCGCGCACAGCTCGGCGTACGCGTCGCCGCGCCGGCACAGGAAGGTCACCGGGATGCCCAACTGCTCGGCCCCACGCCGGCACTCCCGGCGCAGCTCGTCGGCCAACTCGTCGTACGTGCGCTGGACCGCGCCGGCGTCCATGCCGGGCACCAGGGCGGTGAGCCCGCTCGCCGAGCTGACGAAGACCACCACCAGGGCGGCGCCCTGCCGGCGGGCCAGCCCGGCGGCGTAGGCGCCGGCCCGCCCGGAGGTACGGGTGCCGTCCACCCCCACCATGACCACCCGCGGGCCGTCCGTGCCCCGCTCGAAGGGCAGCGGGCTGATCCGAGGGCCGTACTCCTCGCGGTCCGGCGCTCCGACGCTCATGGCTCTACCTCACCTCTGCTCGCCGGTCCGGACCGCGCCGGAGACGAGGTTCGATTCCCCGTCGACCGCATCGGAAACCGGGCTGCCGTTGTGCTGCCGCAGCGGCACCTCCTTGATGAAGCTCACCGCGATCAGCGCGATCAGCGCGAAGGGAGCGGCGGCCAGGAAGATGTCGCCGGCGCCGTGGCCGTACGCGCTCTCCACCACCGCTCGCAGCGGACCGGGCAGGGTGTGCACGTCAGGCAGGGTGCCGCCGCTGCCGGAGCTGGACGCCCGGATGCCGAGCTGGGACAGCCCGTCGGTGGTGTAGTCCTTGACCTTGTGGGCGAGCACCGCGCCGAGGGCCGAGACGCCGATCGCGCCGCCCAGACTGCGGAAGAACGCCACCACGGAGCTGGCGGCACCCAGCTCGTGCGGGCCGACGGTGTTCTGCACGGCGAGCACGAGGTTCTGCATGGTCAGGCCCAGGCCGACGCCGATCAGCACCATGTAGACGCTGAGCAGGGTGAAACTGGTGTCCGCGCGCAGCGTGCCCATGAGCGCGAAGCCGACGGTGAGCAGCGCCGAGCCGAGCACCAGGAACCGCTTCCAGCGGCCGGTCCTCGTGATGATCCGTCCACCCACCGTCGAGGCGACCAGCAGGCCGAGGATCATCGGCAGGGTCATCAGGCCGGACATGGTCGGGGTCTCGCCCCGGCTGATCTGGAAGTACTGGCCGAGGAAGATCGACGCGCCGAACATGCCCACGCCCACCGCGATGCTGGCGACGACGGCGAGGCTGATCGTGCGGTTGCGGAACAGCCGCGGCGGAATCATCGGCTCGGCGGCCCGGGTCTCCACCCGGATGGCGAGCGCGCCGAGGAGCAGAGCGCCGAGGACCATGGCGACCGACTGCCAGGAGGCCCAGGCGAACTTGTCGCCGGCGAGGGAGACCCAGATCAGCAGCACCGACACGGCCGCGGTGATCAGGGTGGCGCCCCACCAGTCGATCTGCGCCTTGCGCTTGACCACCGGCAGTTTCAGGGTCTTCTGGAGCACGACCAGCGCGGCGATGGCGAACGGCACGCCGACGTAGAAGCACCAGCGCCAGCCGAGCCACGAGGTGTCGACGATCACGCCGCCGATCAGCGGTCCGCCGATGGTGCCGACGGCCATCACGGCGCCGAGGTAGCCGCTGTAGCGGCCCCGCTCGCGCGGCGCGATCATCGTCGCCATGATCACCTGGGCCAGGGCGGTGAGGCCGCCGGCGCCGACGCCCTGGAGCACCCGACACGCGATCAGCTCGCCGGTGCCCTGGGCGGCGCCGGCCAGCACCGACCCGAGGACGTAGATCCCCAGGGCGAGCTGGACCAGCGTCTTCTTGCTGGTCAGGTCGGCGAGTTTGCCCCAGATGGGGGTGGTCGCGGTGGTCGCGAGCAGAGCCGAGGTGACCACCCAGGTGTACGCGGACTGGCCGCCGTGCAGCTCGGTGATGATGCGCGGCAGCGCGTTCGAGACGACCGTGGAGGAGAGGATCGCGACGAACATGCCCAGCAGCAGGCCGGAGAGAGCCTCCAGGATCTGCCGGTGGGTCATGTCGACGGCGGGCGCCCGGGACGCTGTCGCCTGGCTCATCGTTTACTGCCTCCGAGCGGAGTAGAGGTGGTGGGCGGCGGGCCGCACGACGGGTCCCGCCTGGGAGTTGCCTGAAGCAACCGTACGGTTCGGTTGCCTCAAGCAACAACTGGGCGGACGGTGGCCGCATTCCCACCGTCGGAGGTCATCTCCAGGAATCGTTGAACCGGCCGAGCAGCCGGGCGAACTCCTCGACGTCCCGGGCCGGCCAGTCGTCCAGGGCACGCAGGAACTCGCCCAGGCGGGCGGACCGGGCGACGTCGAACCGGCGCTGGCCCTCCTCGGTGAGGCTGATCTGCGCCGCCCGCCGGTCACTCGGGTCGGGGTCGCGGTGCACCAGACCGAGCGCTTCCAGCCCGTTGATCTGCCGGCTCAGCGTGCCCTTGCCCACGCCGAGCCGCGCCGCCAGCTCGGTCAACCGGATCGATCCACTGCGCCGCAACCAGAGCAGCAGCCCGTACGTGTTCGGTTCGAGGGTCGGGTGCACCTCCCGGGCGATCTCCCACGAAACCGCCCGACCCCGGCGCAGCAACGCCGTCAGCTCGTGCTCGACAGCCCGGATCGGCTCCGGCAGGTGCTCGTCCACGGGCTAGAGAGTACGGCGAGGCCCGGTCAGTCGTCGCCGGACAGGCGGCGGCTCATCACCGGACGTAGTTGCCCGTCGCTCGTGGTGCCCTCGATGGTCACCTCGGCCCGCCGGCCCCGGTGGGTCAGGGTGGCGACGGCATTGCCGAAGTAGGGACCGGCCAGCTTGCGCCAGCGCACCCCCGGGCGTCGGACACCCGCCGAGCGGGCCAGCGCCCGCGTGGCGCCCGCCGGCCCGGACGACCAGCCCAGCCGCATCAGCGGCCGGATGCCCGCCGGCACCTGGTTGTGGATCGGCGAGCAGGTGAGCTGGTGTACCGGGGTGACCACCGCCGGGTCGGCGAACCGGGCCCGGGCCACGTACGAGTGGTGCACGTCCCCGGAGAGCACGCTGATCGACGCCGGTGGGGCGTACGCCGGTCCGGCGCCGACCCGGGCGCCGGACTGTTTCGGGGTGCCGGTGCCGATCCGGGCGAAGGTCTCCCCGAGCGCCTCGAAGGAGCGTCGGAACGCCGCCCAGTGCTCCAGGTCGAGTGCCCGGCGCAGCTTCTCGGCCCCCCGGGCCACCCACGGCCGGCGCGAGTCGGCCAGCTTCTCGTTCCACGCCTCGATGTGATGGATGCCCTGCGGCAGCAGCCAGGGCAGCGACGCGCCGACCACCAGGTGGTCGTAGACCCCGTGCGCCTGGTCGAGGAACCACGACCACTCACCCGGCGGCAGCATCGCCCGGCTGCCCGGCTCGAGCACCCGGCTGCACCGGTTGTCCAGCATGACCAGCCGGGTGCGCCCCAGGTCGATCGCGTAGCTCCACTGGTACTGCACCGCGCGCCAGCGCTCCGTGTCGTGCGCCAGGTCGGACTCCTGGTCGACCCGGTGCCCGAAATCGCGCAGCACGCCGGTGGCGTCCTCCGCGGCGGCGACCTTGGCGAAGACCGGGTCGGCGGCGATCTCGTCCGGGGAGAGGTTGCCCAGGTGCTGGTAGACCCAGTACGAGGCCAGCCCGCTGCCGATCCGTTCGGCCCACCACGGCTGCTCGCGCATCTCGGCACGCCACTCCGCCGAGGTGTTCCAGTCGTCGATGATCTCGTGGTCGTCGAAGATCATCACGCTCGGCACGGTGGAGAGCAGCCAGCGGATCTCCGGATCGCGCCACGACTCCAGATAGAGCTTGGTGTACTCGTCGAAGCTCACCACCTGGTCGGCCGGGGCGCCCTTGGGCCGCCGCCGGCGTCGGCGCAGCAGCCGCCGCACGGTCGGGGAGGTGACGTCGGCGTAGACCTGGTCACCGAGCAGCACCAGCAGGTCGGGCAGCGCGTTCGACTCGGGGTCGGCCATCAACCGGCGGGCGTACGCGTCCAGGGCGTCCGGCGGCAGCTTGCGGGTGGTGGCGTGCTGGGTGGTCTCCCGACAGGAGCCGAAGATCAGGCTGACCGGCTGGTCCCGGTCGTCGGCCGCCCGGGTGCGAATCACGCTCGGCGGAAAGCCGCTGCTCTCCACCGGCCAGACCAGCTCGTCGTCGACAAGCACCTCGTAGGTCGTCGTGCTGTCCGGGGTGAGCCCCTCCACCACGACGAGGGCGTAGTGGTGGTCGTACGCCGAGAAGGTGGGTGCGGTGCCGCGGGCGCCGTCGGCCGTGCGGACGGTGACCACGGCGGGCGCGGCGGTCTCCACCCAGATCGTCGCCCGGGTGTCGACCACTCGCCGCAGAAGTGGGCCGATCAGGAGGTGTGCGGCGGGCATGCGGCGAGCCTACCGCCGGTTCGTGAGGCCGGCCGGGTGCGGTGGCTGGGACGCCGTCGCCGGCATCTGACAGGATTCCGGCATGGCCGAATATCTCGTCCTCGCTCTGGTCCTGCTCGGTGTGCTGATCGCCGGCACAGTCGGGCTGGTCGTGCCGCGTCTGCGGCGGCGGCCCGAGCCCCCGCTTCCGCGCACCGAGGTCGACACCCGCGCCGAGGAGGATCTCGCCGGCCCGCCCGTCGAGGCACCGGAGTCTGATCTGTCCACCGGTGTCCTGGTCGAGCCGCCACCGGTCATCGAGGCGCCCGCCCCGACCGTGGAGGTGCCCGAGCCGACCGCCGGCCGCCTGGTCCGGCTCCGCTCACGGCTGTCGCGTTCGCAGAACGTCTTCGGCAAGGGCCTGCTCGGCCTGCTCGCCCGCGACCACCTCGACGAGGACGTCTGGGAGGAGATCGAGGACAGCCTGATCACCGCCGACGTGGGCGTCGACGCGACCCGCGAGATCGTCGACCGGCTGCGCGAGCGGACCCGGGTGCTGGGCACCCGCTCGCCTGGTGAACTGCGCGCGCTGCTCGCCGCCGAGCTGGTCAACGCCCTCGACCCGAGCATGGACCGCTCGCTGCGGACCGCCCCGAAGGACGGCGTACCGGCGGTGGTGCTGGTCGTCGGCGTCAACGGCGCCGGCAAGACCACCACCTGCGGCAAGATCGCCCGGGTGCTGGTCGCCGACGGCCGTACCGTGCTGCTCGGCGCCGCCGACACCTTCCGGGCCGCCGCCGCCGACCAGTTGCAGACCTGGGGCGAACGGGTCGGTGCGGAGACCGTCCGCGGCCCGGAGGCGGCCGACCCGGCCAGCGTCGCGTTCGACGCGGTCCGCCGGGGTATCGACACCGGCGTGGACACCGTGCTCATCGACACCGCCGGCCGCCTGCAGAACAAGGTCGGTCTGATGGACGAGCTGGGCAAGGTCAAGCGCGTGGTGGAGAAGCAGGGGCCGATCGACGAGACACTGCTCATCCTCGACGCCACGACCGGCCAGAACGGTCTGGAGCAGGCCCGGGTGTTCACCGAGGTCGTCAACGTGACAGGTCTGGTGCTGACCAAGCTCGACGGCACCGCGAAGGGCGGCATCGTGATCGCCGTGCAGCGCAAGCTCGGCATCCCGGTGAAGCTCGTCGGCCTCGGTGAGGGCAAGGACGATCTCGCCCCGTTCGACCCGGCGCAGTTCGTCGACGCGCTGCTGGGCACCGAGCCCGCCGGACGGGACGCGTAGTCTCGGGTGACCACTGACGATCGCGCGTACGCGGGCTGGCGCGACCCCGGCCACCCTTCGCAGCGCCTCGGGAGACCGTACGTGACTTCGCAGGAGATCCCGCTGCACGGCGGCAACGTGAGCACCGTGGTCCGGGTCGGTGACACGGTCCGTCGTAACGCCGGGCCGTGGACCCCTTCCGTGCACGCCCTGCTGCGCCACCTGGAGTACGTCGGGTTCACCGGCGCGCCCCGGGCGCTCGGGATGGACGAGCGCAACCGGGAGGTGCTGTCGTACCTGGAGGGGGAGTGCGGGGAGTACCCGCTCGCCCCGCACTGGGTGACCGACGAGGCGCTGGTCACCGTCGCCACCATGCTGCGGATGTTCCACGACGCGCAGTACGGCTTCGCCCCGCCGCCGGGGGCGGTCTGGCGCTCGTTCGGGCCCCCGCCACCGGACACCGAGGTGATCTGCCACCACGACGCCGCGCCGCACAACGTGATCTGGCGGCCGGACGGCACGCTCGGGCTGATCGACTTCGACCTCGCCTCGCCCGGCGCCCGGATCTACGACGTGGCGTACGCCGCGTGGACGTGGGTGCCGATCTTCGCCGACCGGGACTCGATCACGCTGGGCTGGAAGCATCCGGACCGGCCGCGGCGGCTGCGCCTCTTCGCCGACGCGTACGGGCTGATCCCGCGGGACCGGCACCGGCTGATCCGCACCATCCGCAAGCGGATCGTGGACCACGTCGAGGGCATCCGCCGGATGGCCGCCGCCGGTGAGCCGGCGTTCGTCCGGATCGTGCACAAGGGGCACCTGCGGCGGCCGATGCGCGACCTGCGGCTGCTCGACTACGAGCGGCACGCCCTGGAGAACGCCCTCCGCTGAGCGCCGACCGGTCGGTTCCGGAAGGCGGTCGGTCGATGGCTCCACCCGGTCAGCCATCGACGTCCGCCGTCCGGGCGATCAACCCCTGTCCATGCCGCCTGGTGTGCGGACTTCGTGACACGTACGAAACAACCCGTCACGAAACGGAAACCCGCACGGGACCCTGGGTGAAACAGCCGGCCGCGAGGCTTCCGCGCAACCGGCCTACGGGCGACGCTGCCCCGGAAAGCCGCGAAGGAGGACTTCACCTTTAGGAGGCCAGCGTGCCTGAAGCACCGACGATCGACGGCGCCAATACCACGTGGCTGCTGGTTTCGACCGCGCTCGTGCTGCTCATGACCCCCGGACTGGCGCTGTTCTACGGCGGCCTCAACCGGGCCAAGGGCGTACTCAACATGATGATGATGAGCTTCTCGGCCATCGGGCTCATCTCTGTTCTGTGGTGGTTCTACGGCTTCAGCGTCGCCTTCGGGACCGACGTGAACGGCTTCTGGGGTGACCCGGGCGCGTACCTCGGCACCAAGACGTTCCTCGCCGAGACCGACCTGTGGGGCGCCACGGCGGAGAACCCCAGCGGCATCGGGATTCCGCTCTACGTGTTCATGGCGTTCCAGATGGTCTTCGCGGTGATCACCGTCGCGCTGATCAGCGGCGCCATCGCCGACCGGGCCAAGTTCGCCGGCTGGCTGCTGTTCGCCTTCGGCTGGGCCACCCTGGTCTACTTCCCGGTCGCCCACATGGTGTGGGGCGGCGGCATCATCGGCGCTGACATCCACGCACTGGACTTCGCCGGTGGCACCGCGGTGCACATCAACGCCGGTGCGGCGGCCCTGGCCGTGGCGCTGGTGCTCGGCAAGCGGCTCGGCTGGCCCCGCGAGGGCATGAAGCCGCACAACATCCCGCTGGTCGCGCTCGGCGCCGGTCTGCTGTGGTTCGGGTGGTTCGGGTTCAACGCCGGCTCGGAACTGACCGTCGACTCGGTCGCCGGTCTCGCTTTCATCAACACCCAGCTCGCCACCGCGGCCGCGGTGCTCGGCTGGATCGCGGTCGAGTGGGTCAAGGACCGCAAGCCGACCATGGTCGGCGCGTCGTCCGGCGCGGTCGCCGGCCTGGTCGCGATCACCCCGGCCTGTGGTTTCATCGCACCCTGGGCGTCCGTCCTGCTCGGCATCGTCGCCGGGGTCGTGTGCGCGCTCGCGGTAAGCCTCAAGTACCGGCTCGGCTACGACGACTCCCTCGACGTGGTCGGCGTGCACTTCGTCGGTGGCTGGATCGGCTCGCTCTGGCTCGGCCTGTTCGCCACCAACTCGGTCAACGCCGCGATCAGCGACGTGGTGGGCGCCTCCGACGGCCTGTTCTACGGCGGCGGCGCGACCCAGCTCGGTCGGCAGGCCCTCGCCGGCCTGATCGTCACCGCCTGGTCGTTCGGCATCGCCTGGGTGCTCGCCTTCGTCATCGAGAAGACGATCGGCTTCCGCGTCCAGGGTGAGGCCGAGGTCGAGGGCATCGACATCGCCGAGCACGCCGAGAGCAGCTACGACCTGTCCCCGGCCGGCGGCGGCACGGGCAGCGCGTTCGCGATGGCCGGCATCGGCACCCCTGGTGGCGGAGCGCCGAGCGGTGCCACGCCGGAGGCGGAGTCCACCGAGCCGGTCAGCGCCAAGGTCGCCGGTTAACGTTCCTGGGATGGAGGGGTTGGACATGAAGCTGGTGACCGCGGTCATCAAGCCGTACCAGCTGGACGCGGTGAAGGAGGCTCTGCACGCCCTGGGCGTGGCCGGGCTGACCGTCAGCGAGGTTCAGGGGTACGGACGGCAGAAGGGGCACACCGAGGTCTACCGGGGTGCCGAGTACACGGTCGAGTTCCTGCCCAAGATCCGGGTCGAGGTGCTCACCGACGAGATCGACGTGGAAAAGATCGTGGACGCCATCGTCGGCGCCGCCCGCACGGGCAAGATCGGCGACGGCAAGGTGTGGGTCACCGGTGTCGAGGAGGTCGTCCGGGTGCGTACCGGCGAGCGCGGCCTCGACGCCCTCTGATCCGGGCCACGACGACATGACCTCGTTGATCAAGAAGAACGCGTCAGGGCACGCCGGTGACGGCGACGCGAACCTCTTGATCAACGAGGTCGTCGGCGTACCTGGGGGGATCGGGGAGGCCGCCCGCCGGGCCCGGGCGGCCGCGTACGACGAGTTTCTGCGCGGGTTGCTGCCGGCGCGCGACGGGGTCGCCCTGATAGCCGTCGGGGGGTTGGGGCGGCGGCAGTGTGCCCCCTACGGCGACCTCGACCTGGTGCTGCTGCACGCCGGGGTGCCCGGCACGGACGAGTTGGCGGCCTCGGTCTGGTACCCGATCTGGGACGCCGGCCTGCGCCTGGACCACTCGGTGCGGACCGTCTCCGAGGCCCTCTCGGTGGCCCAGGACGACGTCAAGGTCGCCCTCGGGCTGCTCGACGCGCGCCTGGTGGTCGGCGACCAGGCGCTCGCCGACGCCCTGATCCGCACCGCCGCCGATCACTGGCGGCGTACCGCCGTCCGCCATCTGCCGGGCCTGCGGGAGGTCACCGTCGCCCGCTGGCAGGCGCACGGCGAGCTGGCCTTCCTCCTCGAAGGCGACCTGAAGGAGGCCGCCGGCGGGCTACGCGACGTCGGGCTGCTGCGCGCCATCTCCGCAGCCGGGATCACCGACGCGCTGCGCCCCGCCGTCCGCGCCGCCCACCTGCGCCTGCTGGACACCCGCGACGCCCTGCACCAGCAGGTCGGTCGCCGGGTCGACCGGCTGGTCGCCCAGGAACGCGAGGGCGTCGCCGCGCTGCTCGGGGTGGAGGACGGCGACGCCCTCCTGCGTCGGGTGGCCGGGGACGCGCGCACGGTCAGCCACGCCCTCGACGACG
>NZ_JBFAPG010000077.1:0-17593 GCF_040675595.1 Micromonospora sp. NPDC049580 | reverse complement strand
CCGAGAACTTCGGCTTCGCGGCCGCCTTGATGATCAGCGCCTTCTTGGCCATCTCAGTTCTCCTTGAACGGGAAGCCCAGGAGCTTGAGCAGCGCCCGACCCTCGTCGTCAGTCGTGGCGGTCGTGACCACCGTGATGTCCATACCCCGCTGCCGATCGATCCGGTCCTGGTCGATCTCGTGGAACACGGACTGCTCGGTCAGACCGAACGTGTAGTTGCCGTGCCCGTCCAGCTTGCGCCCGTCCAGACCGCGGAAGTCGCGGATACGCGGCAGCGAAATGGACAGCAGCCGGTCCAGGAACTCCCACATCCGGTCGCCACGAAGGGTCACCTTCGCGCCGATCGGCATGCCCTCGCGGAGCTTGAACTGCGCGATGGACTTGGTCGCCCGCCGCACCTGCGGCTTCTGGCCGGTGATCGTGGCGAGGTCGCGGACCGCGCCGTCGATCAGCTTGGCGTCGCGAGCAGCCTCGCCGACACCCATGTTGACGACGATCTTGACCAGCCGCGGCACCTGCATGGGGTTGCCGTAGCTGTGCTGCTCACGCAACTGGGCCACGATCTCGTTGCGGTACCGCTCCTTGAGGCGCGGCATGGTCTTTTCGGTAGCCGTGGTCATCACAGGTCCTTACCGGTGCTACGCGCGATGCGGACCTTCTGGCCGTTGTCGTCGATCCGGTAACCGACGCGGGTCGGCTTGCCGTCGGAGTCCAGGACCTGCACGTTCGAGACGTGGATCGGGGCCTCCTGGGTGACGATGCCGCCGGTCTTGGCGCCACGCTGGGTGGTGCTGATGCGGGTGTGCTTCTTGACCCGGTTCACGCCCTCGACCAGGACCTTGTCCTGCCGCGGGTAGGCCGCGATGACCTTGCCCTTGGCACCCTTGTCCTTGCCGGCGATGACGACGACCGTGTCGCCCTTCTTGACCTTCACGGTCACAACACCTCCGGCGCGAGGGAAATAATCTTCATGAACCGCTTGTCCCGCAGCTCCCGGCCCACCGGGCCGAAGATGCGGGTACCGCGCGGGTCCCCACCGTCCTTGATGATGACGGCGGCGTTCTCGTCGAAGCGGATGTACGAGCCGTCCGGCCGCCGCTTCTCCTTGGCCGTGCGAACGACGACCGCCTTGACGACGTCGCCCTTCTTCACACCGGCACCCGGGATCGCGTCCTTGACCGTGGCCACGATGACGTCGCCGATGCTCGCGTAGCGCCGACCGGAGCCACCGAGAACCCGGATGCACAGGATCTCCCGAGCACCCGTGTTGTCGGCGACGCGCAGTCGCGACTCCTGCTGAATCACGTCTATCTCCTATGTCTGCCGGTTCTCCGGCCGCCGTAGCGGCCGGCCGGAGCCTGGCGGAACCTACGCCCGACGCAACGCCGGGCGAGATCGAGCCTTCGCTACTTGGCCTTTTCCTGGATCTCCACGATCCGCCAACGCTTGGTGGCGCTCAGCGGCCGGGTCTCCATGATCAGGACCCGGTCGCCGATGCCGGCGGCGTTCTGCTCGTCGTGCACCTTCAGCTTGCGCGTACGGCGCATGATCTTGCCGTACAGCGCGTGCCGAACCCGGTCCTCGACCTCGACCACGACGGTCTTGTCCATCTTGTCGCTGACCACCAGGCCCTCGCGGACCTTGCGGCGCGCGCGGGTGGCGTCAGTGGTGGTGTTCTCGGTCATGATGCAGTCACCTCAGTCGGCGCGGCCGAGAGCCCCAGCTCGCGCTCGCGCATGATCGTGTAGATCCGGGCGATCTCCCGACGGATGACCTGCAGCCGCCGGTTGTTGTCCAGCTGCCCGGTTGCGGCCTGCACGCGGAGGTTGAACAGCTCCGCCTTGGCCTCCCGCAGCTTCGTGACCAGCTCCTCCTCGGAGAGCTCACGCAGCTCGGTCGCCTTAACGCCCGCTGCCATCAGGATTCACCCACTTCGCGCGTAACAATGCGGCACTTCATCGGGAGCTTGTGGATCGCGCGACGCATGGCCTCTCGCGCGATCTGCTCGTTGGGGAAGGACATCTCGAAGAGAACCCGCCCCGGCTTGACGTTGGCGACCCACCACTCGGGCGAACCCTTACCGGAACCCATCCGGGTCTCGGCAGGCTTCTTGGTGAGGGCCTGGTCCGGGAAGATCGTGATCCAGACCTTGCCGCCACGCTTGATGTGACGGGTCATCGCGATACGCGCCGACTCGATCTGGCGGTTGGTCACGTACGCCGGCTCGAGAGCCTGGATCCCGAACTCGCCGAACACCACCCGGTTACCACCCTTGGACGCGCCACTGCGGTCCGGGTGGTGCGGCTTGCGGAAGCCCTTCGGGGGCTTGCGCGGCATCAGCATCTGTCAGCCCTCCTGCTGCGTTTCTGCCGGAGCAGCCGCCGCGGCGACAGCAGCGCTGTCGACCGGCTCGCCACTCGGCGTCTCGGCCTGCTGCGCGATGGTGGTCGCAGCAGCCCGGCCGGCCTCGGTGCCACCAGCGGTCGTGCCGGACGAACCGGACCGGCCACGGCGCGGACGCTCGGGACGGTCGCCGCGCTCACCACGACGCGGGCGCGACGGACCGGCCTCGGCCGGAGCCTCCCGGCCCGGAACCGCGTCGCCCTTGTAGATCCAGACCTTCACGCCGATCCGGCCGAAGGTGGTACGGGCCTCGAAGAAGCCGTACTCGATGTTGGCCCGCAGCGTGTGCAGCGGAACCCGGCCCTCGCGGTAGAACTCGGTCCGGCTCATCTCGGCGCCGCCGAGGCGACCCGAGACCTGAACCCGGATGCCCTTGCAGACCGGGTTCTTCATGGCCGACTGCATGGCCTTGCGCATCGCCCGACGGAAGCTGACCCGGCTGGACAGCTGCTCGGCCACGCCCTGCGCGACGAGCTGAGCGTCCGACTCGGGGTTCTTCACCTCGATGATGTTCAGCTGGACCTGCTTGCCGGTGAGCTTCTCGAGCTCGCCGCGGATCCGGTCGGCCTCCGCACCCTTACGGCCGATGACGATGCCCGGCCGGGCGGTGTGGATGTCGACGCGGACGCGGTCGCGGGTGCGCTCGATGTCGACCTTGGAGATCCCGGCACGCTCGAGGCCCTTGGACATCATGCGGCGGATCTTGACATCCTCGCCGATGTAGTCCTTGTAGAGCTTGTCCGCGAACCAACGGGACTTCCAGTCGGTCGAGATGCCGAGCCGGAACCCAGTGGGGTGAACCTTCTGACCCATTACTCGGCGTCCTCCGTCTTGCTCTGCGCTTCGGCCGGTGCGGCCTCCGTGGCCGGGGCGGCCTTCTTCGCCGCGGCCTTCCTCGGCGCTGCCGGCGCGACCGCCTCGACCGCCACGGTGATGTGGCAGGTGCGCTTGCGGATCCGGTACGCCCGACCCTGTGCCCGCGGCTGGAACCGCTTCATCGTCGGGCCCTCGTCCACGAACGCCTCGCTGACGAGCAGCGCGTCGGGGTCCAGCCGCTCGTTGTTCTCCGCGTTGGCGATCGCGCTAGCGAGCACCTTGTACACCTGCTCGCTCGCAGCCTGCGGCGCGAACTGCAGCACCGTGAGCGCCTCCTTCGCGGGCAGGCCGCGGACGAGGTTGACCACCCGGCGCGCCTTCATCGGCGAGATGCGCACGTGCCGCGCAACCGCCCGCGCGCCCGGAAGCACCGGAGCGTCGCCCTTTCCTGGCATCGCTGTAACCCCTTGTTCCCTCTATCCGTATGCCCGCGGCGTCAGCGCCGACGGCTCTTCCGGTCGTCCTTCTCGTGACCCTTGAACGTGCGGGTCAGCGCGAACTCGCCGAGCTTGTGCCCGACCATCGCCTCGGTCACGAACACCGGGACGTGCTTGCGTCCGTCGTGCACCGCGATCGTGTGCCCGAGCATCTCCGGGATGATCGTCGAGCGCCGCGACCAGGTCTTGATCACGTTCTTCGAGCCCTTGTCGTTCTGCACTTCCACCTTCTTGAGCAGGTGGTCGTCTACGAACGGGCCCTTCTTGAGGCTGCGAGGCATGTCTTATCTCCCTCAGCCGCGCTTACGCGTGGCGTAGCGGCGGCGGACGATCAGCTTGTCGCTCGGCTGGCCCTTACGGCGGGTGCGGCCCTCGGGCTTACCCTGCGGGTTGACCGGGTGGCGACCACCGGAGGTCTTACCCTCACCACCACCGTGCGGGTGGTCGACCGGGTTCATGGCGACACCACGGACGGTCGGGCGCTTGCCCTTCCACCGCATGCGGCCGGCCTTACCCCAGTTGATGTTCGACTGGTCGGCGTTGCCGATCTCGCCGACGCTCGCGCGGCAGCGCACGTCCACCCGCCGGATCTCGCCGGACGGCATACGCAGGGTCGCGTACGCGCCCTCACGGCCGAGCAGCTGGATGCCGACGCCGGCGGAACGGGCCAGCTTGGCCCCGCCGCCCGGACGCAGTTCCACGTTGTGGATCGTGGTACCGACCGGGATGTTGCGCAGCGGCAGGTTGTTACCCGGCTTGATGTCGGCGCCCGGACCGGACTCGACGCGGTCGCCCTGCTTCATGTCCTTCGGCGCGATGATGTACCGCTTCTCGCCGTCGGCGTAGTGCAGCAGCGCGATGCGCGCCGTGCGGTTCGGGTCGTACTCGATGTGAGCGACCTTCGCCGGCACGCCGTCCTTGTCGACCCGCTTGAAGTCGATCAGACGGTACTGGCGCTTGTGACCGCCACCGTGGTGCCGCGTGGTGATCCGGCCGTGGGCGTTACGCCCGCCCTTCTTCGGCAGCGGAGCCAGCAGCGACTTCTCCGGCGTGGACCGGGTGATCTCGGCGAAGTCGGCGACGCTGGAGCCACGTCGGCCCGGCGTCGTCGGCTTGTACTTACGGATAGCCATTGTCTACACCCCTCAGCTGACCGGGCCGCCGAAGGCCTCGATACGGTCACCGTCAGCCAGCTTCACGATCGCCCGCTTGGTCGCCTTGCGCTGACCGAAGCCGGTCTTGGTGCGCTTGCGCTTGCCCTGGCGGTTGAGCGTGTTGACCGTCAGGACGCGGACGTCGAAGATCTGCTGGATAGCGATCTTGATCTCGGTCTTGTTCGCGTCCGGGTGCACCAGGAAGGTGTACCAGTTCCGGTTCAGCTCGCTGTAGCTCTTCTCCGAGACGACCGGCGCCACAATGATGTCGCGCGGGTCGGCGATCGTGCTCACTTGCCACCCTCCTCGGTGGTCTCGGCGGGCACGCCCAGGAACTCGTCCAGGGCGTCCTTGGTGAAGACCACGTCGTCGGCCACCAGCACGTCGTACGTGTTCAGCTGGCCGGACTCGATCAGGTGCACCCGCGGCTCGTTGCGCAGCGACACCCAGTTCAGCTCGTCGGTGCTGCTCAGCACGACGAGAACCCGACGGGCCTCGGTGAGCGTGGTCAACGTGGCCAGTGCGGCCTTGGTCGACGGCTTCTCGCCCGAGACGAACGCCTCGACGACGTGCACCTGCCCGGCGCGGGCCCGGTCCGAGAGGGCACCGCGGAGTGCGGCGGCCTTCATCTTCTTCGGGGTCCGCTGGCTGTAGTCGCGCGGCACGGGACCGTGCACCACGCCACCGCCGGCGAACTGCGGCGCGCGGATCGAGCCCTGCCGGGCGCGACCGGTGCCCTTCTGCTTGTACGGCTTCTTGCCGCCACCGGCGACCTCGCCGCGGGTCTTGGTCTTGTGCGTGCCCTGTCGGGCCGCCGCGAGCTGGGCCACCACGACCTGGTGCATCAGCGCGACGTTGGCCTGCACGTCGAAGATGTCAGCCGGCAGCTCGACGGAGCCGCTGGTGCTGCCTTCGACGGTGCGCACGTCAACGGTGGTCACTTGGCCGCACCGCCCTTCTTCACCTTGCTCTTGGCCGCGGTACGGACCAGAACCAGCGCGCCCTTGGGACCAGGAATGGCACCCCGGACGAGCAGCAGGTTGTTCTCGGTGTCGACCGCCTGGACGGTGAGGTTCTGCACGGTGTAGCGCACGCCACCCATGCGGCCGGCCATCCGGGTGCCCTTGAAGACACGACCCGGAGTGGCGCAGGCGCCGATGGAGCCCGGCGAGCGGTGCTTGCGCTCGACGCCGTGACCGGCACCCAGGCCGTGGAAGCCGTGCCGCTTCATCGGGCCGGCGTAGCCCTTGCCCTTGGTCTTGCCGGTGACGTCGATCGTGACGCCTGCCGGGAACTCCTCGACCGTGACCTCCTGGCCCAGCGAGTATTCCCCGGCGTCCGTGGTGCGCAGCTCGACGATGTGCCGGCGCGGCGCCACGTCCGCCTTCGCGTAGTGCCCGCTGATCGGCTTCTTGACCTTGCGCGGGTCGATCGTGCCGTACGCCAGCTGGACCGCGGAGTAACCGTCCTTCTCGGCGCTACGAACCTGGCTGATGACGCACGGGCCGGCCTCGACCACGGTCACGGGAACAACCTTGTTGTTGTCCCAGACCTGGGTCATGCCGAGCTTGGCGCCCAGGATCCCCTTGACTTGCCTGTCCATTTGTCCGGTCCCTACAGCTTGATCTCGATGTCGACGCCAGCCGGCAGGTCGAGGCGCATGAGCGAGTCGACCGTCTTCGGGGTCGGGTCGATGATGTCGATCAGCCGCTTGTGCGTGCGCATCTCGAAGTGCTCGCGCGAGTCCTTGTACTTGTGCGGCGAGCGGATAACGCAGAAACGGTTGATCTCCGTGGGCAGCGGCACCGGGCCCGCGACCTGCGCCCCGGTGCGCGTCACCGTCTCGACGATCTTCCGAGCCGAGGAGTCGACGACCTCGTGGTCATAGGCCTTGAGCCGGATGCGGATCTTCTGTCCCGCCATGGTGGCTTCTGTTCCTTCTCTCGATGCCGCTGTGTTGCGGGCGCCTGTACCGGCTGGCACAGGCCCACTTCGCCGACCCCCGCGGTCGGGCGTGTCGCGCCCTCGGGCCGGGCTCCGCCCCGTGGTTCCGGAGTGGTGCTGACCGCGCGGTGGGTCAAGGCGCCGATCGCATTACCGCGACCTGAACGCCGTGCGAGGGTGGTTGGCGACTGGGCCGCCAACCACCCCACGCTCGACTGTCTCGCCACCCGGAGGTTCAGCGAAAGCCGAACACAGGCGACGAACTGTCGTTACGCAACCTGACTAGTATGCCGCACGACCGGCGGCGGGTCTAATCGGGGTTACCTAGCTCACTTGATGATCTTGGTGACGAACCCGGCGCCGACGGTGCGGCCACCCTCGCGGATCGCGAACTTGAGGTTCTCCTCCATGGCGATGGGCTGGATCAGCTTCACCGACATGGTGGTGTTGTCGCCCGGCATGACCATCTCGGTGCCCTCGGGGAGGGTGACGACACCGGTGACGTCCGTGGTCCGGAAGTAGAACTGCGGACGGTAGTTCTGGAAGAACGGGGTGTGCCGGCCGCCCTCCTCCTTGGAGAGGATGTAGACCGTCGCCTCGAACTCCGTGTGCGGGGTCGTGGTGCCCGGCTTGACGACCACCATGCCGCGCTCGACGTCCTCGCGCTTGATGCCACGCAGCAGCAGACCGACGTTCTCGCCCGCGCGGGCCTCGTCGAGCAGCTTGCGGAACATCTCGATGCCTGTGCAGACCGTCTTCTGCGACTTCTCGCGGATACCGACGATCTCCACCTCCTCGTTCGGCTTGAGGATGCCGCGCTCGGCGCGACCCGTGACGACGGTGCCACGACCGGTGATCGTGAAGACGTCCTCGATCGGCATGAGGAACGGCCGCTCGGTCTCACGCTCCGGCTGCGGGATCGCGGTGTCGACCGCGGTCATCAGGTCCAGGAGCTTGCCGGTCCACTCGGGGTCACCCTCGAGGGCCTTCAGCGCCGAAACCCGGACGACCGGCAGGTCGTCACCCGGGTACTCCTGCGAGGAGAGCAGCTCACGGACCTCGAGCTCGACGAGCTCCAGGAGCTCCTCGTCGTCGACCATGTCGCTCTTGTTGAGCGCCACGACGATGTACGGCACGCCAACCTGACGCGCGAGCAGCACGTGCTCACGGGTCTGCGGCATCGGGCCGTCGGTCGCCGCGACCACCAGGATCGCGCCGTCCATCTGCGCGGCACCGGTGATCATGTTCTTGATGTAGTCCGCGTGGCCGGGGCAGTCGACGTGCGCGTAGTGCCGCGCCTCGGTCTGGTACTCGACGTGCGCGATCGAGATCGTGATGCCGCGAGCCTTCTCCTCCGGCGCCTTGTCGATCTCGTCGAACGGCGTGTACGGGTTCAGGTCCGGGAACTGGTCGTGCAGGACCTTGGTGATGGCCGCCGTCAGCGTCGTCTTACCGTGGTCGATGTGACCAATGGTGCCGATGTTGACGTGCGGCTTAGTCCGCTCGAACTTCGCCTTCGCCACTGGTGTCCTCCTGTGGACTTCTTGGTTCGTACGCCCGGCGCGCCGGTCGGCGCTTAGGACTCTGTCGACAGCCTTTCCGGCCTGGCGGCCGGAGAGCTTTTGTGGGTTCTGCGGCGATGAAGCCTACAGGCCCGGTCTCACGCGATCCGATCGTGGTGGCCGCGGGCGGGTGAAACCACCCGCGACCGACCACGAATCACCTGCTCGGGGAAGTTACTCGCCCGTTGCCTTCGCGATGATCTCCTTCGCGACGCTCTGCGGAACCTCGGCGTAGGAGTCGAACTGCATGCTGTAGCTAGCCCGGCCCTGGGTCTTCGACCGCAGGTCGCCGACGTAGCCGAACATCTCCGACAACGGCACCAGAGCCCTCACGATGCGGGCGCCGCTGCGCTCCTCCATCGCCTGGATGATGCCGCGGCGGGAGTTGAGGTCGCCGATGACGTCACCCATGTTCTCCTCAGGAGTGGTGACCTCAACGGCCATCATCGGCTCGAGCAGTGCGGGGTCGGCCTTGCGGGCCGCGTCCTTCATCACCATCGAGCCGGCGATCTTGAATGCCATTTCCGACGAGTCGACCTCGTGGTACTGGCCGTCCAGCAGGGTCAGCTTCACGCCGACCAGCGGGAAGCCCGCCAGGATGCCGTACTGCAGCGCGTCCTGCGCACCGGCGTCCACCGAGGGGATGAACTCCCGGGGGATGCGGCCGCCGCTGACGGCGTTGGCGAACTCGTAGGTCGGCGAGTCGTTGTCCAGCGGAAGCGGCTCGACGCTCACGATGACGCGGGCGTACTGGCCGGAACCACCGGTCTGCTTCTTGTGGGTGTACTCGACCTTGTCCACCTTGCGGCGGATGGTCTCGCGGTACGCCACCTGCGGCTTGCCGACGTTGGCCTCGACGTTGAACTCGCGGCGCATCCGGTCGACCAGGATGTCCAGGTGCAGCTCACCCATGCCGGAGATGACCGTCTGACCGGTCTCCTCGTCCAGCTGGACGCGGAAGGTCGGGTCCTCCTCGGCCAGGCGCTGGATGGCGGTGCCCAGCTTCTCCTGGTCGGACTTGGTCTTCGGCTCGATCGCCACCGAGATGACCGGCTCCGGGAAGGTCATCGACTCCAGGATGACCGGGTTCGCCGGGTCGGAGAGCGTGTCGCCGGTGGTGGTCTGCTTGAGACCCTGCACGGCGATGATGTCGCCGGCCTGCGCCGACGGACGCTCTTCCCGCTTGTTGGCGTGCATCTGGTAGATCTTGCCGATGCGCTCCTTGCGGTCCTTGGTGGAGTTGACCACCTGGGAACCGGAATCGAGCGTGCCGGAGTAGACCCGGACGTAGGTGAGCTTGCCCAGGTGCTTGTCCGTCTGGATCTTGAAGGCCAGGCCGGAGAAGGGCTCCGAGTTGGACGGCTTACGCAGCAGCGGGGTCTCGCCGTCGGTGGCCGTACCCTCGATCGCCGGAACGTCCAGCGGCGACGGCAGGAAGTCGACCACGGCGTCGAGCATGGGCTGGACGCCCTTGTTCTTGAACGCCGAGCCGCAGAGCACCGGGTTGGCCTTGCCGGCGATGGTGGCACGCCGGATGGCGGCCTTGATCTCCTCGACGGAGACCTCTTCGCCCTCCAGGTACTTCTCCATCACCGAGTCGTCGACGTCGGCGAGGGTCTCCATCAGCTTCTCGCGCCACTCGGCAGCGGAGTCGGCCAGGTCGGCCGGGATCTCCTCAACCGCGTAGTCCTCACCCTTCTGAGTCTCCCCACGCCAGGTGAGGGCGCGCATGCCGATCAGGTCGACGACACCGATGTGGTCGCCCTCGAGCCCGATCGGGATCTGGAGCACCAGCGGGGTGGCGTTCAGCCGGTCGATCATCATCTGCACGCAGCGGAAGAAGTCGGCGCCGGTCCGGTCGAGCTTGTTGACGAAGCACATGCGCGGGACGTTGTACTTGTCGGCCTGCCGCCAGACGTTCTCCGTCTGCGGCTCCACGCCGGCGACACCGTCGTAAACCGCGACCGCACCATCCAGGACACGCAGCGACCGCTCGACCTCGACCGTGAAGTCGACGTGACCAGGCGTGTCGATGATCTGGATCGTGTGGCCCTTCCACTCACACTTGGTAGCAGCGGAGGTGATGGTGATACCACGCTCCTGCTCCTGCTCCATCCAGTCCATGACGGCAGCGCCCTCGTGGACCTCACCGATCTTGTACGTGATGCCGGTGTAGAACAGGATTCGCTCGGTGGTCGTGGTCTTACCGGCATCGATGTGCGCCATGATGCCGATGTTGCGTACCTTGGCGAGCGCGTCTGCGGCGGCCACTTCAATCCCTACTTATCGTCGTCTCGACTCAACTGGTGGCGGTTCCGGCGCCCGGTGGCGCCGGAACCAGGGTGTTACCAGCGGTAGTGCGCGAAGGCCTTGTTCGACTCGGCCATCTTGTGCGTGTCCTCGCGCCGCTTGACGGCGGCACCGAGGCCGTTGCTCGCGTCCAGCAGCTCGTTCATCAGCCGCTCGACCATGGTCTTCTCGCGCCGGGCGCGGGAGTAGGTGACCAGCCAGCGCAGGCCCAGGGTGGTCGCCCGGGTGGGGCGGACCTCGACCGGAACCTGGTAGGTGGCGCCACCGACACGACGGCTGCGCACCTCGAGGGTCGGCTTGACGTTGTCCATCGCCCGCTTGAGGGTGACGACCGGGTCGGTGCCGGACTTCTCGCGGCAGCCCTCGAGGGCCGCGTACACGATCGACTCGGCGAGCTGACGCTTGCCGCGGAGCAGGATCTTGTTCACCAGCTGGGTGACCAGCGGCGAGTTGTACACCGGGTCAGCGACCAGTGGCCGCCGCGGAGCGGGTCCCTTACGCGGCATGTCAGCTCTTCTCCTTCTTCGCGCCGTAACGGCTGCGCGCCTGCTTGCGGTTGCGGACACCCTGGGTGTCCAGCGAGCCGCGGACGATCTTGTAACGCACGCCGGGGAGGTCCTTCACCCGGCCGCCGCGAACGAGCACGATCGAGTGCTCCTGCAGGTTGTGACCGACGCCCGGGATGTAGGCGGTCACCTCGATCTGGCTGCTGAGCTTCACACGAGCGACCTTGCGCAGCGCCGAGTTCGGCTTCTTCGGGGTGGTGGTGTACACGCGGGTGCACACGCCGCGCCGCTGGGGGGACCCCTTGAGCGCCGGGGTCTTGGTCTTGGTCGTCTTGGCCTGACGGCCCTTTCGGACCAGCTGCTGGATGGTGGGCACCGGGTTTCTCCGCTCCCTTCGGCCGCTGTACGCGGCCGCGCCGTCTGCTCGTTAGCCGGCCTGATGACCGGCTCTCCTACATTCCGACCAGGGCCACCTTGCGGAGGCCCCGGCACCCGCGGTCGGGCGTGTCGCCCAGCTCACGGTCCCGGTGCGGACGCTTTCGCAGGCGTACCGGTTTTTCTGTCACCGGCACGCGGATCGCCCCGCCCCGGATCTCTGGCTTGTCGTGCCGCCGTCCGGACTCCGGATCCAGCGCACGCACGAGTTGCCCGGGCACGCCCGGGCACAAGGGGAAAGAGTACCTACCACAGCCGCCCAGGTCAAAACGGAATGGGTCGGCGACCGTCTCACACTCGCCGGCCGGATCTCGTCCCGCCTCGTCGCCCGCGATGGGCACCTACGGACACAAGTGTACCGGCTTCCCCGCCGGACCACCCGTCGCCCCCGGGCAGGCACCGCAGACCCGGCGCACGGCCTCACGTCAGGGTGATCAGCAACGCCAGACCCAGACCCAGCAGGCTGAGCACCGCACCCGCCGCGCCGCAGCTGATGCCCGCCACCGCCAGCCCTCGCCCGGTGAACCGTACCGCCGACGGCGCGGCCGGCCGGGCGATCTGCCGCCGGCCGAGCAGACCGGTGACGATCGCCGCCACCCCCGCCAGCACCCCCAGAACGGTGAAGGCGCCGGAGGCCCAGACGCCGCCGTCGTCTGCGAAGGCCACCCCGAAGCAGATCACCAGGAGCGAGACCAGGATCGACGCGATGCCCGCCACCAGCGCCCCGGTCGCCAGTCCGGAGGTGACCGGCGGCACGTCCAGGTACACCACGCCGAACGGCGTGCCGGGCACCGCCTCCACCCGCTTCGGCGGCCGCCGCTGGTCGTCGGTGGGCGGCGGCACCGGTCGGGCGGGAGCCACGCCCCACCCGGGCGGCTGGCCCTGCGCCGGCTGGCCCCAACCCGCTGGCGCGCCGGGCCCCGATGGCGGCTGACCCCAGCCGGGCGGCACACCAACCCCCGCCGGCGGGTGCCCCCAACCCCCGGGCGCACCAGTCCCGAACGACGGCTGACCCCAGCCCGACGGCGCGGCAGGCCCCGACGGCTGACCCCAGCCCGACGGCGCACCCGGGCCCGACGGCGGCTGACCCCAGGCGTGCGGCAGCGGCGCCCCGGAAGCGGGATGGGGCTGGCCGTGTCCGGGCGGATAGACCCCGCCCCACTCGGCCGTGGGCGGACCCCATCCGGGCGGGGGCGGCGCGCCCCAACCCGACGGCGGCGTACCCGGATCGGGGACGTCGGCGGGTGGGGCGGGCTGCCCGTCCGGATCGGGTTGGGCCCGGTCGTCCGGTCCGGAGGGGGCCGGGCTCGCGGCCGGCGCGTCAGGATGCCCCGCCGGCTCGTCCGCCGGGGGCCGCGCCGGTTCCGTCACGAGGTCCTCCTGTCGACAGGGCCGCCGTCGCCGCGCGGCGGACACCGGCCAGGCTACCGCCGGAAGCTGCGCCGTCCGCGCTGGGCGTGGCCGGTGAAACGGTCAGTCCATGTTCGCCGGGTAGTCGTGGCCGAACGGCGTGTCAGCCAGCCGGACCACCCCGATCACCACGGCGACGACCACGGTGACCGCGACCAGCGCCAGGCCGGTCCAGGCCAACCGCTCCCCCCGCCGCAGCCAGACGCCGCCGGTCAGGAAACCCCCCGAGGCGTACGCCTCCCGGCGGGCCTGCCGGGCCAGTTGCAGCGCCACCGTCGCCGGCACCACCCCGCCGATGAAGAGCCCGGTCAACATGCCGAGCAGCCCCAGCGCGAAGACCGCCCGCGCCTTCGTGGCACGGGCCGGGTCCGGATCCAGCGGGTGGCGCAGGCCCTGAGACGCGACGGACACCTGTCCGGGTGCGGTCGTCATGCCTCCATCATGCCCAACCCGGTCGACGGCCGGGTCGGTCCGGACACGACGAGGCCCCCGGCAGGTGCCGGGGGCCTCGTCGGTGTCGGTGCTTAGCGGTACGACCCGAAGTCGAAGTCGTCCAGCGGCACAGCCTGCCCGCTGGCCGGCCCGAACCCGTAGTCGGTCTCCGGGTAGCCGGTCATCGAGTAGACCTTGGCCTTGGCCTCCTCGGTCGGCTCGACCCGGACGTTGCGGTACTTGCTGATGCCCGTACCGGCCGGGATGAGCTTACCGATGATCACGTTCTCCTTGAGGCCGACCAGCGAGTCGCTGCGCGAGTTGATCGCAGCGTCGGTCAGCACCCGGGTGGTCTCCTGGAAGGAGGCCGCGGAGAGCCAGGAGTCGGTGGCCAGCGAGGCCTTGGTGATACCCATCAGCACCGGACGGCCGGCGGCGGGCTCGCCACCCTCCGACACGAGCCGGCGGTTCTCCGACTCGAACAGCGCCCGGTCAACCAGCACACCCGGCAGGAACTCGGTCGAGCCGGAGTCGATGACCGTCACCCGCTTGAGCATCTGGCGGATGATGATCTCGATGTGCTTGTCGTGGATGAGCACACCCTGCGAGCGGTAGACCTCCTGGACCTCACTGGTCAGGTGGACCTGGACCGCCCGCGGACCCATGATCCGCAGAAGCTCGTGCGGGTCGATGGTGCCCTCGGTCAGCTTCTCGCCGACCGCGACGTGACCGCCGTCGTGGGTCCGGAGCTTGACGCGCTTCGAGATCTTGTCGTAGACGATCTCTTCGCTGCCGTCGTCCGGCACCACGATGATCTTGCGCGAGCGCTCGCCGTCCTCGATCCGGATCCGGCCGGGGGTGTCGGCGATGGGCGCCTTACCCTTCGGGACCCGAGCCTCGAAGATTTCCTGAACACGCGGCAGACCCTGGGTGATGTCCTCACCCGCGACACCACCGGTGTGGAAGGTACGCATCGTCAGCTGCGTACCCGGCTCGCCGATGGACTGGGCGGCGATGATGCCGACAGCCTCACCGATGTCGACCGACTTGCCGGTCGGCAGCGAACGGCCGTAGCAGGCCGCGCAGACGCCCAGCTTCGACTCGCAGGTGAGCACGCTGCGCACCCGGACCGTCTCCACGCCAGCGGCGACGATCTTGTCGACCCCGATGGAGTTGATGTCCTGGCCGCGCTCGGCCACCACGGTGCCGTCCGGCCCCTTGATGTCGTCGGCCAGGGTCCGGGCGTGCACGCTGGTCTCGGCGTGGGTGTGAATGACGAGCTTGCCGTCCAGCTTCTCGCCGATCTGCATCGGGATCGCCCGGTCGGTGCCGCAGTCCTCCTCGCGGATGATCACGTCCTGGGAGACGTCCACCAGACGACGGGTCAGGTAACCCGAGTCGGCGGTCCGCAGCGCGGTGTCGGCGAGACCCTTACGGGCACCGTGCGTGGAGATGAAGTACTCCAGCACGGACAGACCCTCCCGGTAGCTGGCCTTGATCGGCCGCGGGATGATCTCGCCCTTCGGGTTGGCCACCAGACCACGGATCGCCGCGATCTGCCGGAGCTGGAGCAGGTTACCGCGGGCACCCGAGTTGATCATCACCCACAGGGGGTTCTCCTGCGGCAGCGCGGTGTCCATCTCCTTGGCGACCTCGTTGGTCGCCTTGGTCCAGATCTCGATGAGCTCGCCGCGACGCTCCTCGGCGGTCATCAGACCACGCTGGTACTGCTTGTCGATCCGGTCGGCTTCCTTCTCGTACTTCGCCAGGATCTCCGCCTTGCGCGGCGGAGCGATGACGTCCTCCATGCCGATCGTCACGCCGGACCAGGTGGCCCAGTGGAAACCGGCCTCCTTGAGCCCGTCCAGGGTGGCGGCCAGCGCCACCTTGGGGAAGCGCTCGGCGAGGTCGTTGACGATCGCGGAGAGCTGACCCTTGCGGATCTCGTAGTTCACGAAGCGGTAGCCCTGCGGCAGCGTCTCGTTGAACAGCACCCGGCCCAGGGTGGTCTCCACGGTCAGCGGGTCACCCTCGACCCAGCCCTCCGGGGCGGTCCACGCCTCGGCGCCGGTGCCGTTGTCGACGCCGACCACGCCACGCAGGCGGATCTTCACCGGCGCCTGCAGGCCCAGCTCACCGTTGTCGAAGGCCATCTGCGCCTCGGCGTCCGAGCTGAACACCCGGCCCTCGCCCTTCTCACCGGGGGTGAGGTGGGTGAGGTAGTACAGACCGATGACCATGTCCTGCGTGGGCATGGTGACCGGCTTGCCGTCGGCCGGCTTGAGGATGTTGTTCGACGACAGCATCAGGATCCGCGCCTCGGCCTGGGCCTCGGCGGACAGCGGCACGTGCACCGCCATCTGGTCACCGTCGAAGTCGGCGTTGAACGCGGTGCAGACCAGCGGGTGGATCTGGATCGCCTTGCCCTCGACCAGCTGCGGCTCGAAGGCCTGGATGCCCAGACGGTGCAGGGTCGGCGCCCGGTTGAGCAGCACCGGGTGCTCGCCGATGACCTCTTCCAGCACGTCCCACACGACCGGGCGCTGACGCTCGACCATCCGCTTGGCGGACTTGATGTTCTGCGCGTGGTTGAGGTCCACCAGCCGCTTCATCACGAACGGCTTGAACAGCTCCAGCGCCATCTGCTTGGGCAGACCACACTGGTGCAGCTTGAGCTTCGGGCCGACCACGATGACCGAACGGCCCGAGTAGTCGACGCGCTTGCCCAGCAGGTTCTGGCGGAACCGGCCCTGCTTGCCCTTGAGCATGTCGGACAGCGACTTGAGCGGGCGGTTGCCCGGGCCGGTGACCGGCCGGCCGCGACGGCCATTGTCGAACAGCGCGTCGACGGCCTCCTGGAGCATCCGCTTCTCGTTGTTGACGATGATCTCGGGCGCGCCGAGGTCGATCAGCCGCTTGAGGCGGTTGTTCCGGTTGATCACACGCCGGTACAGGTCGTTGAGGTCCGAGGTCGCGAAGCGGCCACCGTCGAGCTGCACCATCGGGCGCAGGTCCGGCGGGATGACCGGGACGCAGTCCAGCACCATGCCGAGCGGCGAGTTACGGGTGTTCAGGAACGCCGCCACGACCTTGAGCCGCTTGAGCGCCCGGATCTTCCGCTGCCCCTTGCCGGACCGGATGGTCTCCCGCAGGCTCTCGGCCTCGGCGTCGAGGTCCATGTTCTGGACCAGCGCCTTGATCGCCTCCGCGCCCATCGAACCGGTGAAGTACTCACCGAACCGGTCGCGCAGCTCGCGGTAGAGCAGCTCGTCGGTGACCAGCTGCTTCGGCTCCAGCTTGCGGAAGGTGTCCAGCACCTCGTCCAGGCGGTCGATCTCGCGCTGGGCCCGGTCGCGGATCTGGCGCATCTCGCGCTCTCCGCCCTCCTTGACCTTGCGCCGGACGTCCGCCTTGGCACCCTCGGCCTCCAGCTCGGCCAGGTCGGCCTCGAGCTTGGCGGCCCGCTTCTCGATCTCCGAGTCGCGGCTGTTCTCGGACTGCCGCTTCTCGGCCAGGATCTCGTTCTCGATCGTCGAGAGGTCACGGTGACGCGACTCGGCGTCCACGCTCGTCACGACGTACGAGGCGAAGTAGATGATCTTCTCGAGGTCCTTGGGGGCGAGGTCCAGCAGGTAGCCCAGCCGACTCGGAACGCCCTTGAAGTACCAGATGTGGGTCACCGGAGCGGCGAGCTCGATGTGCCCCATCCGCTCACGACGGACCTTGGAGCGAGTCACCTCGACGCCGCAGCGCTCACAGATGATGCCCTTGAACCGGACGCGCTTGTACTTACCGCAGTAGCACTCCCAGTCCCGCTGCGGACCGAAGATCTTCTCGCAGAAGAGTCCGTCCTTCTCCGGCTTCAGGGTGCGGTAGTTGATCGTCTCAGGCTTCTTGACCTCGCCGTGCGACCACTGACGGATGTCGTCGGCGGTGGCGAGACCAATGCGCAGCTCGTCGAAGAAGTTGACGTCGAGCACTCTGTCCCCTATGTCGTCGTCTGTACTGCTAATTCTCGGGTGGGGTCGGGGGCCGGCGCGGCCGCCCCCCCCCCCCCACCCCACACCCAGAAGACCCAGCAAGGCGCCCCCCCGGGCCCCGGGGTGGCCCCCACCACCGCGGCC
>NZ_JBFAPG010000076.1:0-17999 GCF_040675595.1 Micromonospora sp. NPDC049580 | reverse complement strand
TCGCGGCCGAGCCAGAAGCCCGACCCGGCGTCGCCGAGCAGCCAGCCGTGGCCGTCGGCGGTCCGGTCGAGTCGCAGGTCGACGACCTGCGCGGTGATCGCGCCGGTGCCGGCGATGAGCACCGTCCCGTCCGGCTCGGCGGTGCCGGAGGCGTAGGCGACCAGAGCGTCGCCGTATACGGCGTACGGGCAGCGCAGGCCGGCGTCGTGCCAGGCCCGGTCGAAGGCGGCCCGTCCGGCAGGGTCGGCGAGCAGCCGGGCTGCGCCGGCCAGCCCGATGGTGCCGGCGGCCACCCGGCTCGGGTCGACGTCGGCGAGCGCGGCGCGCAGCGCGGTCGACAGTTCGGCGGCGGCCCGTTCGGCGCCGTGGCTGGTGGGGTTGCCGCCGCCGGCTCGGCCGGTGCCGAGGCGTTCGCCGGCGAGGGTCAGGGCGGTCGCCCGGGTGGACGTACCCCCGACGTCGAGACCGACCACGACGGTGTCGGACATCGGCACGGGCCTCCTTGCGCTGCGCGGTGCTGGGCCTGTTCATGCTGGTCGGCACCGCTGCGGAGGGCAACTTCGGGCCGGCGCGGGAGGCTGTGCGCCAGGTAACAGTTTGAAAACTTCGCCCACAGTCTTGACACAGAGGGCCGTTCAGTAAGAACTTTTACCACTAACAGTTAACAGTCTTTTCGGAAAGGTGAGGCGACCCATGGTTGATCACGAGGTGGACACCGTCGCGGGGACCGCGGTGGTCGACGCCCACGTGACCGACCGGAGGAACTCACCCTCCGACGGGGTGCTGGCCCGGGTGCGCAACGGGCTCGCCGAGCTGACCGGCGCGCTGCGCCGCGTCGCCGAGCACGTCCTCAGCGACCCGGAGGCCGCCGCGCGCTCCACCATTGTGGAGCTTGCCGAGCGCAGTGGCACCTCGCCGGCCACCATCACCCGCTTCTGCCGGGCGATGGGCTTCGAGGGGTACGCCGACCTGCGGCTGGGCATCGCCGCTGAGACCGGCCGGGCCCGCCTGGCCGGCTGGACCGTCGACATCGGCCGCGAGATCCAGCCCACCGACCCCCTCGCGCGGGTGCTCGACCAGATCATGGCGGCCGACACCCGGGCCATGCACGACACCGCCGCGCTGCTCGACCTCGGCGAGGTGGAACGCGCCGCGGTGGCCATCGCCGGCGCCAGCCGGGTGAACATCTTCGGCGCCAGCGGCAGCGCCCTGGTCGGCGAGGAGATGCAGTTCAGCCTGCACCGTATCGGGGTGGCCGCCTGGGCCTGGAGCGACGTGCACGAGGGGCTGGCCAGCGCCGCGCTGCTCGGCGTCGGCGACGTCGCGCTCGGCATCTCGCACACCGGCCAGACCCGGGAGACGATCGAGATGCTCGCCGAGGCGGGCAGCCGGGGCGCCACCACTCTCGCCCTCACCGGCTTTCCCCGCTCACCGCTGGCCGAACTGGCCGACATCGTGCTGCTCACCGCCAGTCAGGCCACCACCTTCCGGCCGGACGCCCTCTCCGCCCGCCACCCGCAACTGGTGGTGCTCGACCTGCTCTACATCGCCGTCGCCCAGCGCACCCACGACCGCGCCCACGCGGCCTTCCGGCGCACCGCGCAGGCCGTCGACGGGCACAAGGCCGCGAAAGGGGCCCTCTCATGATCAGTGCCCAGGGGTACGCGGACGCCGTCCGCCCGGTGCTCGACCGCCTGCTCGACTCGGAGGCCGACGGGATCACCCGGGCCGCCGACCTGATCGCCGACAGCCTGCGCGCCGGCGGCGTGCTCCAGGCGTTCGGCGCCGGGCACTCCGAGGCGTTCGCCGCCGAGCTGGTCGCCCGCGCCGGTGGGCTGGTCCCCACCAACCGGCTCTCGGTACGGGACCTGGTGGTGCACGGCGACGCCCCGCGCGACGTGCTCGCCGACCCCAAGCTGGAACGCGACCCCTCCATCGCCCACCAGATCTACGCGCTCGCGGCGCCCCAGCCGCGCGACGTGTTCGTGGTGGCGTCCCAGTCCGGCATCAACGGCTCGGTGGTCGAGCTGGCGGCGCTGGTCACCGAGCGCGGTCACCCGTTGATCGCGGTCACCTCGGTCGAGCACACCGCGCGGGTGGCGCCACGGCACCCGTCCGGTCAACGGCTCGCCGACCTCGCCGACGTCGTGCTGGACAACGGCGCGCCGTACGGTGACGCACTGCTGCCGCTCGAGGGCGGCGGCGCGGTCTGTGCGGTCTCCTCGGTCACCACCGCGCTGCTGGCGCAGTTGCTGACCGCTGAGGTCGTACGACGGTTCCATCAGGCCGGGGAGGTACCCCCTATCTACCTCTCCGCCAACGTCCCCGGCGGGGACGAGCACAACAACGCCCTCGAGTCGCGGTACGCCGGGCGTCTCCGGCGCACCGCCTGACCCGAATTCCACAAGGAGAGACGACGATGTCGATTACCCCCGAGCACCCGGCCGCACTCGACCGTCGCACGGTGCTGCGTCGCGCCGCCGCCGTGGGCATGCTCGCCACTCCGGCCATCGGCCTGCTCAGCGCCTGCGCGACGAGCAGCGGCGGTGACAAGGACAACGAGAAGGCCGCCGAAGGCACCAAGAGCGCGACCAACCCGCTGGGCGTCAAGGAGGACGCCCCCATCGAGGTGATCATCTTCAACGGCGGCTACGGCGAGAAGTACGCCACCGACGTGCACGAGCCGCTCTACAAGAAGGCGTTCCCCAAGGCGGAGATCAAGCACCAGTCCACGCAGGCCATCTCCACCGTGCTCCAGCCGCGGTTCGCGTCCGGCAACCCGCCGGAGTTCGTGAACAACTCGGGCGAGAAGCTGATGGACTTCGGCGCGCTGGTCGCCGACGGTCAGCTCCAGGACCTCACCGAGCTGTGGGACGCCCCGTCGGTCGACGACCCGGCCAAGAAGGTCCGCGACACCGTGGTGCCGGGCACCGTCGAGGCGGGCTCGTTCAACGGCAAGCCGTACGTGCTGTACTACGTCTCCACCGTCTTCGGCATCTGGTACTCGGCCAAGCTGTTCAAGGACAACGGCTGGGCGCCGGCGAAGACCTGGGACGACTTCATCAAGCTGCTCACCGCCATCAAGGCCAAGGGCATCACGCCGTACGGCTACGCCGGGGCGAACGCGGCGTACTACCAGTGGAACGTGATCCTCACCCAGGCCGCCAAGATCGGTGGCGTGGAGGTGCTGAAGAACATCGACAACCTGGAGGACGGCGCCTGGAAGCAGGACGCGGTCAAGCAGGCGGCCACGGCGTGGGCCGAGGTCGGGGCGAAGTTCAGCGACAAGAGCTTCGAGGGGCTCAAGCACACCGACGTGCAGCTGCGGCAGAACCAGTACAAGGTGGCCCTGTACCCCAGCGGTGACTGGCTGGAGGGCGAGCAGAAGCAGGACACCCCGGCCGGCTTCGACTACCAGCTCATGCCGGTGCCGAGCCTCACCGCGTCGGACAAGCTGCCGGCCACCGCGCTGCGGGCCACCGCGGGCGAGGGCTACTTCGTCTCGGCGAAGAGCAAGAACCCCAAGGGCGGCCTGGAGTACATGCGCCAGATGCTGTCCACGGCGGGCGCGAAGGGCTTCACCGAGGTGGTCAAGGCCCCGACCGTGGTCACCGCCGGCTCGGAGGGCTTCGCCTTCCCGCCCGGTGTGGCCAGCTCGCAGGCCGCGCTCAAGGCGGCCGGGCAGGACGTGTTCAACCTGTACTTCGACGGCTGGTACAAGGAGCTCGACACCGAGGCGCGCAGCGCCACGAACGAGCTGATGTTCGGCCGGATCAACGCGGACGCCTTCGTGGAGCGGATCCAGAAGCGCGCCGACGCGATCAAGAAGGACAGCTCGGTCGCCAAGTTCAAGCGCTGATCGATCGGAGCTAGGGTCATGCGGCACGGCAAGTATCCATTCGTGATCGGGTTCCTGTTCGCCCCGGTCGCGCTGTACGTGACATTCGTGATCTGGCCGTACGCCCAGGCGTTCCAGATCTCGATGACCAACTGGCGAGGGCTCTCCGCCCCGCAGTGGGTGGGCTTCGACAACTACCGGAAGCTGCTCGACGACGGCGCCTTCTGGAAGGCGGTCCAGCACCACGGCGTACTGCTGCTTGCCCTGCCGCTGATCACCATCGCCATCGCATTGTTCTTCGCCTTCCTGCTCAACGTGGGTGGCAAGAGCAGTGGCGGGCAACGCCAGGGGGTCTGGGGGGCGAAGTTCTACCGGGTGGTGTTCTTCTTCCCCCAGGTCCTGGCGGTGGCGATCATCGCGGTGCTGTTCCAGATGGTCTACCGGCCGAACGAGTCGGGTCTGATCAACGGCGTGCTGATGAAGCTCGGCCTGGATCCGATCCTCTTCCTGGTCAAGCCGAACCTGGCCCTCTGGTCGATCCTCGCGGTGCTGGTCTGGCAGGCCGTCGGCTTCTACGTGGTGCTCTTCTCGGCCGGGATGGCCTCCATCCCGGGCGAGATCTACGAGGCCGCGGAGATGGACGGGGCGAGCAGGGTGACCCTGTTCTTCCGGGTCACCCTGCCGCTGCTCTGGGACACCCTCCAGGTCGCGTGGGTCTATCTGGGCATCGCGGCGTTCGACGCGTTCGCCATCGTGGCCGTGCTCTCGGTCGACGGTGGTGGCCCGGACGGCGCCACCACCGTGCTGGCCATGGAGATCTACCGCAACGCGTTCGTCTACTCGAAGTACGGTTACGCCTCCGCAATGGGCGTGGCGCTGTTCTTCCTCACCCTCACGTTCGCGGCGCTGACGCTGCGGCTCACCAAGCGGGAAAGCGTGGAGTACTGATGAACCCGCAGTCGACGCTGCCGCCGACGCCGGCGGCCCTACCGCCGAAGACCGGCGACCCGTCGCCCTCCGGCCGACGCGGCAAGGGCCCCCGCTCGGAGGTGCGGCTCTTCGCCGGCCTGGGACACATCGCGCTCGCCGTGTGGGCGGTGATCGTGATCGTGCCGATCCTCTGGACCTTCCTCGCCGCATTCAAGAACACCAGCGAGATCTTCAGCAGCCCGTGGACGCTCCCGGCGGAGCTGCGGTGGGAGAACTTCGGCCGGGCGTGGACCAAGGCGCACGTCGGCCGGTACTTCCTCAACAGCGTCCTCGTGGTCTCGTGCAGCACCTTCGGCACCATGCTGCTCGGCTCGATGGCGGCGTACGTGCTGGCGCGGTACCGGTTCTGGGGCAACCGGGCGATCTACTACCTGTTCGTCTCGGGGCTGGCGTTCCCGGTCTTCCTGGCCCTGGTGCCGCTCTTCTTCGTGGTGAAGCAGTTGGGCATGCTGGACACCTACCAGGGCGTGGTGCTGGTCTACATCGCGTACTCGCTGCCGTTCACGATCTTCTTCCTGGCCGCGTTCTTCAAGACGCTGCCGAGTTCGGTGGCCGAGGCGGGGATGATCGACGGCTGCGGGCACACCCGGCTGTTCTTCAAGGTCATGATGCCGATGGCGAAGCCGGGTCTGATCAGCGTGGCGATCTTCAACATCATCGGGCAGTGGGCGCAGTACCAGCTCCCGTTGGTGCTGCTCTCCAACGCCAAGGACAAGTGGGTGCTCACCCAGGGCATCGCCGACATCTCGGTCAACGCCGGCTACGAGGCGGACTGGTCCGGGTTGTTCGCCGCGCTGACCATCGCCATCCTCCCGATGATCATCGTGTACGCGGTCTTCCAGCGTCAGATCCAGGCCGGCCTCACCTCCGGCGCGGTCAAGTAGGCCGTCACCTCTGGCGCTCGTCGGCGTGGGCGTGGGCGTGCCACGAGCGCCAGAGGGCGGCGTACGCCCCGCCGGCCGCGACGAGGTCGTCGTGACTGCCGATCTCGGTGATCCGGCCGTCCGCCAGGACGGCCACCCGGTCGGCGTCGTGGGCGGTGTTGAGCCGGTGCGCGATGGCGATGACGGTCCGCCCGACGAGCACGGCGGCCAGGGCCCGCTCGGTCCGCCGAGCGGTGCTCGGGTCGAGCGCCGCGGTCGCCTCGTCCAGGATCAGCGTGTGCGGGTCGGCGAGCAGCAGGCGGGCCAGCGCCAGTTGCTGGGCCTCGGCCGCGCCGAGCTGCCGGGCGCCGTCGCCGAGCGCGGTGTCCAGACCCTCGGGTAGCTCGTCGTACCAGTCGGCGCCCACAGTGGCCAGCGCGGCGCGCATCTGCTCGTCCGAGGCGTCCGGCGCGGCGAACGCGAGGTTGTCGCGTACCGAGCCGATGAAGACGTGGTGCTCCTGGGTGACCAGGGCGATCCGCCGCCGGCGTTCGGCCGGGTCCAGGTCGGTGACCGGGCAGCCGCCGATGCTGACGACGCCCCGCCGTGGCGCGTCGATGCCGGCCAGCAGTCGGGCCAGGGTCGACTTGCCGGCGCCCGACGGGCCGACGACGGCCAGCCGTTCGCCGGGCCGCACCTCCAGGTCGATGCCGTGCAGCACGTCGTGCCCGTCGGCGTACGAGAACCGCGCCTCGCGCACGACGAGCCGCTCACCCCGCGAGGTGGCCGTGGTCCCCGGCGGCTCCGGTGGGACCAGCCCGACGCCGAGCACCCGGGCGTACGACGCGAAGCCGCGCTGCGCCTGCTCCGTCCACTGCAACAGCCGGTCCAGCGGGTCGATGGCCTGCTGGAGGTAGAGCGCGGCGGCGACCACCGCGCCGAGCGAGACCCGGTCGGCGGCGAACAGGTAGCCGCCGACGAGCAGGACCATGGCGACGGGCAGCGGATAGCTGGCCTCCACGACCGAGAAGAACACGGTCCGCAGCGCGAGGGTCGCCCGGCGGGCCTGCCACACCCGGGTGACGCGGGTGGTGCCGTGCCGGATCCGGTCGTCGGCCAGCCGCAGCGCCTCGACCGTGCGGGCCCCCTCGGCGGTGGTGGTCAACGCCTCGGTCAACTCGGCCGCCTGGGCACCCTCGGTGAGGTACGCGGAGCTGGCCCGACGCAGGTACCACCGGGTCACCGCCACGATCGACGGCAGCCCGGCCAGCGCCGCGACCCCGAGCAGTGGATGCAGCAGGAAGACCGCCCCGAACAGCAACGTCAACTGCACCGAGGCGATGACGATGGTGGGCACCACGTCCCGGACGGTGGTCCCGACCGTCGCCACGTCGACCGAGCTGCGAGTGGCCAGGTCCCCGGAGCCGGCGCGCTCGACGACCGAGACCGGTAGCCCGAGGGTCCGGGAGACGAACTCCTCGCGCAGCTCGGCGACGGCCCGTTCACCGAAGCGGTGGCCGGCGTACTGGGCGTAGCGGGAGAGCAGGGCGCTGACCAGGACACAGCCGGCGATCGCCAGTGCCAGCCGGTCCACTGTGGCCACGCCGGCGCCGGCGGTGACCCGGTCGACGATGGCGCCCAGCAGCCAGGGCGGGGCGAGGCCGGCGACCGCGGCGGCGCTGTGCAGCGCCAGCACGACGCCGACGGCCCGGCGATGCCTGCTGATCATGTACCGGAGGGCACGGCGTACGGTGCCGCGGTCCGCGATCGGCAGCCGGGTCACCGGTACGCCTCCTCGGCGTCGGCGGGCCGCTCGGCCACCGGATCGTCGCTGCCCCGGGCCACCAGGTGCCGGTAGCCCGGGTCGTGGTCGAGCAGGTTCTCGTGGCTGCCGGTGGCGGTGATCCGGCCTCCGCTCAGGTGCGCGACCACATCGGCGCGGCCGAGCAGCAGCGGCGACGTGGCGAGCACCACGGTGGTCAGCCCCGCCCGAGCGGTCCGCAGCCGCTCGGCGATGCGCGCCTCGGTGTGCGCGTCCACGGCCGAGGTCGGGTCCACGAGGATCAGCACCTCCGGCTCGGCGAGCAGCGCCCGGGCCAGGCGTACCCGTTGGCGTTGCCCGCCGGAGAGCGTCCGGGCCCGGGCGTCCAGCGGGGTGTCCAGCCCGGCCGGGAGGGCGTCGACGATGTCGTCGGCCGACGCGGTCCGCAGGGCGGCGCCGAGCCGTTCGTCGCCGACCCCGGGGCGCAGCACGTCACGCAGTGTCCCAGCGAAGAGGTACGATTCGTGGTCGGCGACCAGGATCCGGGCACGGACCTCGTCCAGGGCGACCCGGGTCAGCGGGAGGCCACCCCAGGTGGTGTCGCTGACGACGTACCGGCCCAGCCGGTCGGCCAGCGCCACGGCGGCCGCCGGGTCGTCGGCGGCCACCGCGGTCAGCCGGCCGGCGCGTACGGTCAGCCCGGTCACCGGGTCGTGCAGGTCGGCGGGGCCGGTGGGCGCCGCCGCGGCGTGCGGGTGACGCGCGTCGGGAACGGCCGACGGCCACCGGCGACCCGGCCCGCCGACGTCGTCCGGGGTGAGCCGGAGCAGGTCGGTGATCCGCCGGGCGGCGACCCGACCCCGGATCAGCTGGTGGCTGCCCTCCAGGAGGAACCAGACCGGCACGATCAGGCTCGCGACGATGCCGTAGACGGCGACGAGTTCACCGACGCTGACGGTGCCGCTGACCACCATCCGGGCCGTCAGCCACACCACCGCCGCCAGGAACAGGCCGGGGATGGCGACTGTCGCCGCGTCGATCCAGCTGATGACCGCGCCGACGCGGTAGCCCTCGGCGCGCAGGTCCGCAGAGCGGGCCGCGTACCGTCGGGCGAAGAGATCCCGGCCGCCCACCCCGGCCAGCACACGCAGCCCGGCCACGATGTCGCCGGACCGGGCGGTGAGCGCGCCCTGCTGCCTCCGGTAGATCGACTCCGCCCGTTCCAGTCGGCGCAGCAGCGGCCCGACGACCAGCGCGACCGCCGGCATACCCACCAGCACGCAGAGCGCGAGCAGCGGGGAGATCGACCAGAGCACCACGGCGATGACCCCGTACGCGACGATCGCGCCGACCCCCGGCCCGGTCAGTGTCAGCACCTGCGCCGACCAGTCGATGTCGGAACCGCCCACGGTGGCGACCTCACCGGCGGCGGAACGGCGGGGCAGCGCCGCGCCGACCCGGGACAGTTGGCGCAGCAGCACCTCCGCCGAGCGGGCCTTGGCGTCCTCCCGGATGAAGGTCATCGTGCGGTGTCGCATGATGCCCAGGTACGACAACGCCACCCCCGCCACGACGATCGCCACGACCCACAGGGCCAGGGCGCGGCTGTCGCGGGCGCGCAGGCCGTCGTCGACGGCGCGGGCGATCAGGTAGGGCCGGGCCGAGAGCCCGACCATCCAGGCCGTGCCGAGCAGGCTGCCGCGCAGCACCCGCCAGGGCTGGCATCGGACCAGCCACCACAGGTACCGCATCGGACCGCGGGTGTCGGGGGTGCCGGGGTCGGAGTGTGGGATCTGGGGAGGCACCTGGCCACGCTATCGAGCACCGGGCCGGCGCACCGACCCGTTTTCCTGTCGGAGGGGGAAGGCAGAATCACATTCGTGCTGGTGGCGGTGGTGGCGGGCGAACGCGGTGGGGGAGAGCTGCGTCCGCTCGACGCCGCCGGCCGACCCGTCGGCCCGATCGAGACCGTCAGCGACCTCGCGGCCGCGATGGCCGCACGGGAGGCGGCCGAGCACCCACGGTGGGTCTGGGCCACCGCGGGCGCGATCTACCCGGCGCTGCTGCGGGCCGGGGTGCGCGTCGAGCGGTGCCACGACGTGGAGTTGACCGAGGCCCTGTTGCTCGGGCAGGCCGGCCGTTGGGGTGAGCCCCGCTCGCTGGCCGCCGCCTGGGCCCGCCTGACCGGCGCTCCGGTGCCGGCCGACCCGCCGCCGCGCGCCGCCGCGCCGCCCGGGCACGGCCAGGGCGCGCTCTTCGACACGCTGCCCGGTCCGCCGGGGCCGGGCATCGAGGCACTGACCCGGGTGTACGCCGACCAGCTCGCCCGGGTCGCCACCACCGAGCACCCGGGCCGGTTCCGGCTGCTGGTGGCCGCCGAGTCGGCCGGCGCGTTGATCGCGGTGGAGATGGGCGTCGCCGGGCTGCCCTGGCGGGCCGAGGTGCACGACGCGATCCTCGCCGAGCTGCTGGGGGAGCCGTCCCCGGTCGGCGGGCCGCCGCGCCGGTTGGCCGAGTTGGCGGCCCTGATCGCCGACGCGTTCGGCGTCCGCCAGCTGCACGCCGACTCCCCGGCCGAGCTGCTCAAGGCGTTCGCCCGGGCCGGGGTGGAGCTGCCCAACACCCGGGCCTGGGTGTTGCGCGGGGTGGACCATCCGGCGGTGCCCCTGGTGCTGGAATACAAGGAGCTGTACCGGATCTGGACGGCGCACGGCTGGTCCTGGCGTGAGCAGTGGGTGCGCGACGGGCGGTTCCAGCCGGAGTACGTGCCGGGCGGGGTGGTCTCCGGCCGCTGGGCGACCCGGGGCGGTGGCGCGTTGCAGATCCCCAAGGTGATCCGCCGGGCGGTGGTGGCCGACCCGGGCTGGCGGCTGGTGGTCGCCGACGCCGGCCAGTTGGAGCCCCGCGTCCTGGCGGCGGTCTCCGGCGACGCGCGGCTGGCGGCGGCGGGCGGCGCCGGTGACCTGTACGCCGCGCTCGCCCGGGACTCGTTCGGTGGTGACCGTCCCCGGGCCAAGGTGGCCCTGCTCGGGGCCATGTACGGGCAGACCGGCGGTGCGGCGGTGCCCGCGCTGGCGGTGCTCAAACGCAGCTACCCGACGGCGTTCGGCTACGTCGAGGCGGCGGCGCGCACCGGTGAGGCGGGCGGGTTGGTGCGCTCGTGGCTGGGGCGCACCTGCCCACCCGGCTCGGTCGGCCTCGGTGACCCCGACGAGGGGCCGACCGATCCGGACGCCGCGGCCGATCGGCAGAGTCCTCGGGCGCGAGCCGCCCGGTCCCGGGGGCGCTTCACCCGCAACTTCGTCATCCAGGCCACCGCCGCGGAGTGGGCCTCGACGCTGCTGGCCACACTGCGCACCGAGTTGTCCGGCACCGACGCCGAGCTGGTCTTCTTCCAGCACGACGAGGTGATGGCGCACTGTCCGGCCGAGCAGGCCGAGGCCGTGGCGGCGGCGGTGAGCCGGGCGGGTGAGCGGGCCACCGCGCTGCTGTTCGGTGACACCCCGGTGCGCTTTCCCCTGGATCTGTGCATCGTCGACTGCTACGCCGACGCGGCCTGACCGGCTCGCACTGCGTGGCCGGTTCGGCGAGCGTGGCCGGTTCGGCGGAGGTCATCGCGCGCGATGATCAACTCCACATCGCCGACGTAGCGGCATCCAGGCACCTGAATGCCCCCAGGTGGACGACGTGGAGTCGATCGTCCACCCGGGGGTGCGCCCGTCGGTCGCCGGGCCGTCCGGTGCTGCGGCGGTCGCGGAGTACGCCATCGCAGGCCTCGCCGTCGGTGGTCCGGTGCGTAACGGTTGCACTATTTTCCCTTTTCGCCCCGCCACTCATGCGCGGCCCTCCTCGTTGCAGTGTCCGTAGGAGGGGGTCGGCCGTCACGGTCGATCCCGTGCTTGAGGGGGCGCAGCTGAACCGGATCGCAGGAATGATCATCGCCGCAGGTGGGGGACGCCGCATCGGCGGTCCCGAGGCGCTGCTGCACCAGGGAGAAAAGCCCCTGGTCAACCAGATGATCGACACGATGACCGAGGCGGGCTGCGAGCAGATCGTGGTCGTGCTGGGGGCCGCCGCGGACCAGGTCCGGGAGACCACCGACCTGGGCAAGGCGACCGTTGTGATCAACAAGGCGTGGGGCACCGGGGTCGGCTCGTCCATCCGCGCCGGTCTGGCCGCCATGGACGACGCGGGGATCGAGGCGGTGGTGGTGGTGCCCGTCGACATGCCGGGCCTGACCGCCGCGGCGGTCCGCCGGGTGGCCGCGCTGCCGTACCCGGATGTGCTGGTCTGCGCCACCTACGACGGGCTGCGCGGGTACCCGATGCTGTTCGGCCGCCGGCACTGGCCCGGCATCGCGACCCTGGCCAGCGCCGACGTGGGGGCCCGGCCGTACCTGTTGGCGCACAAGGACCAGATCGTCGACATCGCCTGCGACTCGGTGGCCGACGGCAGCCGGGTCGACAGCCCGGAGCTGATGGCGCTCTACGGGCTCACCGTCCCGCCGCAGCGCGTCGGCGTCTAACAGATCACCACCCCGCCCCGCGCCGATCTTGTAGTTTCGGTTGTTGGAATGCGTTGAATGGGCAGAGTCGGCGCTGCCAGCGACAACGCCGCCATGGAATCCTTCTTCGGACTTCTGCCGAACAACGGAGCAATTGTCAAGACCTGTGGATGGATTGCTCAGGGGACGTAGACGAGGTGCACGCGGTAGCGGTATCCGGGCCCGTGCTCGAAGACGTGGACATCGAGGACCAGGTCGCTCCTGCCTTCTTCTTCGGTCCAGAGGTCGACCAAGCAGCGCCAGTGATCGCCGTACCACAGTGCAACGGACGTGTTCCAGGATTCGTCTGGTGGGGTGATCAGCGTGACCGCGCCGTAGTCGTCGACCGCCTGGAGGCATTGTTGCGAGATTTCGGGCGGAACTGGCTCTACTGACGGCAGAGCTGCGCCGATAACGGCGTCTCGTCGCACCAGCGAGTCCACGACCGCCTTGAGCGCCGGCCGCCAGACCTCTGGAATGGGAACCTCGAGCGAGGCATCCTTCACCGGATCGCCCACCTGTGCCTCCTCTGCGATGCCCACGGATGATTGAGTGATCTTGGTTAGGCTGCGGTACGGACCTTGGCTGGGGGCGTGCGGAGCCGGGGCGCGGCGTGGGGAGGCAAGCCGTTACTCCGCGGGCTGGTCCAGCTCGCCGGTGGCGGCCAGTCGCCGGTACCAGTGCGCGCTGTCCTTCCAGATGCGGTCCTGCGTGTCGTAGTCGACCCGGATGATCCCGAACCGGCGGTCGTAGCCGTAACCCCACTCGAAGTTGTCCAACAGCGACCAGACGAAGTAGCCCCGCACGTCCACGCCCTGCTCGCGGGCGTCCGCCACGGCGGAGATGTGCCGGCGCAGATAGTCGATCCGCCGGTCGTCGTGGATCCGGCCGTCGGCCGACACGGCGTCGTCGAAGGCCGCGCCGTTCTCGGTGATCATCAGCGGCTGCCCCGGGTACTCCCGGCCCAGCCGCAGCAGCAGCTCGGTCAGGGCCGGCGCGTCGATGTTCCAACCCATCGCCGTGTACGGGCCGGGCTGCGGCAGGAAGTCGACGTCGTCGGCGCCGACCCACGGCGAGTGTGCCGACGCGCCGTGACCGTCAGCGTCCGAGCGGGCCGAGTGCCCGTCCCAGGCGCGAACCAGGGTGCTGGAGTAGTAGTTCACGCCCAGCACGTCCAGGGGAACGGCGGCCACCTTCTCGTCGCCCTGGTGCACGAACGACCAGTCGGTGACGCCCGCCGTGTCGGCCAGCAGGTCGGCCGGGTACGCCCCGTTCAGCATCGGGCCGAGGAACGCCCGGTTGGCCAGCGCGTCGATGCGGCGGGCCGCGTCGACGTCCGCCGCCGAGTCCGACGCCGGGCGGATCACGTGCAGGTTCAGCGTCACCGACAGCTCTGCGGTCGGGGCCAATTCCCGGACCACCCGGCCGGCCAGGCCGTGCGCGAGGTTCAGATGGTGCACCGCCGCCAGCGCGGCCGCCGGCTCGGTCCGTCCCGGCGCGTGCACGCCCGAGCCGTAGCCCAGGTACGCCGAGCACCACGGCTCGTTCAGCGTGGTCCAGGTGTGCACCCGGTCACCGAGCGCGGCGACGATCCCCGACGCGTACTCCTCGAAGCGCAGCGCCGTGTCCCGCACCGGCCACCCACCGGCGTCCTCCAGCTCCTGCGGCAGGTCCCAGTGGTACATGGTGGCGACCGGGCGGACGCCGCGCTCCAGCAGGCCGTCGACCAGCCGGGAGTAGAAGTCCAGGCCGGCCTGGTTGAACCGGCCGGATCCGCCCGGCTGCACCCGCGGCCAGGAGATCGAGAAGCGGTACGCGCCCAGGCCCAGCTCGGCGATGTGGTCGAGGTCCTGCGGCCAGCGGTGGTAGTGGTCGGCGGCCACGTCACCGGTGTCGCCGTTCAGCGTCCGCCCCGGGGTGTGGCTGTAGGTGTCCCAGATGGACGGCCCTCGGCCGTCCTCGGTGGCCGCGCCCTCGATCTGGTACGCCGCCGTGGCCGAACCCCAGAGGAAGCTCTCCGGAAAGGTGCGTGCCGTCATCGTCCTGCTACCTCCGTCCCGGCGACCACGCAGTGGTACGCCGACGAGTCACCCGCCACCAGTTCCGCGGTGGCCACGCCGTCGCGGAAGCTCACCTCGAACTCCGCGCCCGGCCCCTCGCCGGGCGACGGAATCCGTACCCGTTGCCGTTGCCCCTCCGCCGGAGCGTAGAGGCGCAGTTGCACACCGTCCGCCCAGTCGTAGTCGGGCCGATCGGAGCGCGATCCGAACGGGATCACCGCGCCCGGCCGGGCGAGCACCGGCAGGCTGTCGAACTCGTGCTTCTCGGTCACCCAGGCCGGGCCGGTGAGCTGCGTGCCGGTCACCAGGTGCGTCCACGTGCCGGCGGGCACGTAGAAGGTGACCTGGCCGTCGGCGCTGAGCACCGGCGCGACCAGCACGTCGGAGCCGAGCATGTACTGCCGGTCCAGGTGCGCCGCGGCCGGGTCGTCCGGGAACTCCACGATCATCGGACGCATCATGGGGATCCCGTCGCGGTGCGCCTCCTGCGCGGCGGCGGCCAGGTACGGCATCAGGCTCAGCTTGAGCCGGGTGAAGTGCCGCAGCACGTCGACGGCCTCCTCGTCGTACGCCCACGGCACCCGGTACGAGCCGGAGCCGTGCAGCCGGGAGTGCGAGGAGAGCAGGCCGAAGGCGATCCACCGCTTGAAGACGGCCGGGTCGGGGGTGCCCTCGAAGCCGCCGATGTCGTGGCTCCAGTAGCCGAAACCGGACGACGCCAGGGACAGCCCGCCGCGCAGCGACTCGGCCATCGCGACGAACGTCGACTCGCAGTCGCCGCCCCAGTGCACCGGGAACTGCTGCCCGCCGGTGGTGGCCGAGCGGGCGAACACCACCGCCTCGCCCTCGCCCCGCTCGGTCTCCAGCAGCTCGAAGACGGCCTTGTTGTAGAGGTAGGAGTAGTAGTTGTGCATCCGCTGCGGATCCGAGCCGTCGTGCCACACCACGTCGGTCGGGATGCGCTCGCCGAAGTCGGTCTTGAAGCAGTCGACGCCCATGTCCAGCAGGACCTTGAGCTTGCCGGTGAACCAGCGGACCGCGTCCGGGTTGGTGAAGTCGACGAGCGCCATGCCGGCCTGCCACTTGTCCCACTGCCAGACCGACCCGTCCGGGTTGCGGACCAGGTAGCCGGCCTGGCGGCCCTCCTCGAAGAGGTACGAGCGCTGCGCGATGTACGGGTTGATCCAGACGCACACCTTCAGGTCGCGCTCGTGCAGCCGGCGCAGCATCCCCTCGGGGTCGGGGAAGGTCGCCGGGTCCCAGACGAAGTCGACCCAGTGGAACTGGCGCATCCAGAAGCAGTCGAAGTGGAACACCGACAGCGGCAGGTCCCGCTCGGCCATTCCGTCGACGAACTCGGTCACCGTCTTCTCGTCGTACGAGGTGGTGAACGACGTGGACAGCCACAACCCGTACGACCAGGCGGGCACCCGGGCCGGCCGGCCGGTCAGCGCCGTGTACCGGCGCAGCACGTCCTTGGGGGTGGGTCCGTCGATGACGTAGTAGGTGAGGGACTGGCCCTCGACGCTGAACTGGTTCTGCGCCACGACCTCCGAGCCGACCTCGAACGACACGTGCTCGGGATGGTCCACGAAGACCCCGTAGCCGGCGCTGCTCAGATAGAACGGCACGTTCTTGTACGCCTGCTCGCTGGCGGTGCCGCCGTCGGCGTTCCAGATGTCGACGGTCTGGCCGTTCTTCACGAACGGGCCGAATCGCTCGCCCAGCCCGTACACCGTCTCGCCGACGCCGAGGGCGAGCCGCTCGTGCACGTGCCGGCGGCCCTCGCCGTCGGTGACGATGCCGACGCTGCGCGCGGTGGAGGCGGTGATCAACCGGTCACCGTGCAGGAACTCGACCCGCCAGCCGTCGATGAGCGCCACCCGGGCGGTCAGTTCGCCGGTGGTCAGCGACGCGGTGATGCCGGTGATGTCGACGGTGACCGGGTGCGCGTCGTCGGTGGCCAACCCGAAGTGCGGCTCGCGGGGCAGTCCGCCGCTGTGGTGACCGATGGTCACCCCGACGACGCCGGGGGCGGGGGAGAAGAACCGGACGGTGACGACGGGCCGGTTGAGGGTGTCGCCCCGACCGGTGATCTGACCGGCCGGCGCGAAGACGGTGAAGCCGCGCTCGTCCGGCTCGACCGATTCCACTGTGCCGGGGCGCAGCACGCTGACCCCCGGGCGCAGTTGCCAGTACCCGTCGGTGAACTTCACTTCTCGGCTCCTGCCGTGATGCCGCGCGCCAGAGTGCGCTGGAAGATGAGGAAGAAGAGGATGGCCGGCACCAGGCTGATCAACGCGCCGGCGTTGGTCGTCGGGGCGTCCATCAGCCGGTCGCCCTGCAACGACGCCAGCGCGACCGGGATGGTCTGCGTCTGGTTGTCGATGAGCATGACCAGCGGGATGAGGAACTCGTTCCAGGTCCAGATGAAGAAGAAGATGAGGAGTACGGCGAGCGTGGGCCGCAGGTTGGGGAAGACCACCCGCCACAGCACCGTCCACTTGCCGGCGCCGTCGAGCGCGGCGGCCTCCAGCAGCGAGCGCGGGAACGTGCCCAGGACCGAGGCCAGCAGGTACGTGCCAAACGCGCTCTGGATCACCGTGAAGATGATGATCACCGAGAGCCGGGTGTTGTAGAGGCCGATCTCCTTCGCCACGTAGTACAGCGGGTAGATCAGCGCCTCCTGCGGCAGCATGTTGGCCAGCAGGAACAACCCGACGATCCACAGCCGGCCGCGGACCCGGCCGATGCCCAGGGCGTACGCGTTGAGCAGGGACACGACGACGCCGAGCACCGCCACGGAGCCGGCGATGAGCGCCGAGTTCCACAGCTTGAGGGGGAAGTTCACCTCGGTCCAGTACGTCCGCAGACCCTTGGTGTAGAACTCGCCCGGCCAGCTCAGCGGCCCGCCCGACGAATAGTCGCCGGGCGACTTGAACGCGTTGAGCAGCATGAACGCGAACGGCACCAGCATGACGAGCGCGCCGAGGGTGACTCCGACGAGCACGACCCAGCGGCTGACGCCGCGGTGGTGCCGGTCGCGGACGGGCCGGTGCACCGGTGTGGGCACCGGCGTGAGCGTCACGGCCATGTCAGAACCCCCGGTCCCGGCGCTCGCTGCGCGCCTGCATCCAGATGAAGACCACGGCCACCACGACGATGATCAGCGTGAGCACGGTGGAGATCGCGGAGCCGTAGCCGACCTGGAGTTTCTTGAAGAACGTGTAGTACGCGAAGTACGACGGCACGTTGGTGGCGTTCTCCGGGCCACCGCGGGTCAGCGCGAAGATCGGCCCGAACACCTTCAGCGCGGCGATGGTGCAGGTCAGGGCCACCACGAAGGTCTCCGGCCGGATCTGCGGGAGGGTGATCGCCCGGAAACGGTGCAGCCAGTTCGCGCCGTCGACCTCGGCCGCCTCGTACAGCTCCGGGTCGACCCGCTGCAACGCCGCCATGAAGACGACCACCGGGTAGCCGATCTGCACCCAGATCATCACCGCCATGACGGCCGGGAGGGCCGTGCCCGGGTCGCCGAGCCAGTCGTGGCGCAGCGCGCCGAGGCCGACCGCGTCGAGCAGGCTGTTGAACGCGCCGTCGGGGCGCAGGATCCAACCCCAGACGATGCCGGCCACCACCACGGGCAGCACCTGCGGCAGGTAGAACGCGGCCCGCAGCGCGGCGGCGGTACGCGGCTTGAACCGGCGCCCGATGACGTCGAAGAGCACCGAGGCGAGCAGCAGCCCGAGCAGGGTGGGCACCACCACCATCGCGACGATCATCGCCACGGTGTTGCGGAACGATGCCCAGAACACCTCGTCGTGCAGCAGGCGCTGGTAGTTGTCGAACCCCACGAAGGTGGGGTCGCCGATGCCCGACCACTTGGTCAGCGAGAGATAACCGGTGCCGACCAGGGGCGCGCCGATGACCAGGACGAACAGCA